>JABFRZ010000484.1 GCA_013140785.1 Planctomycetota bacterium
CGCCTAGGAAGAGATCCGCGCCGGTCGCGGGAGTGCCGCGCTCGAAGCGCACCTCGCGGCGCGCGCGCTCGAGCTCGAGCGGCGGCGTGCGCACGCGCCCGTGCTCGTCGGCGAAGAGCAGATGCTCGTCCACGAGCTCGCCGCGCAGCCACTGCGTGTAGTGCACGGCTTCGTGTCGCGCCGGGCGGAAGAGCCCGGTCCGGCAGGGCGTGAGCACGGCCGAGGCGCGCGGCCCGGGAGCGTCGTCGAGGGCGCCCACGGCGCGCAGGTAGACCTCGAAGTCGAGGCGCGTCTCCGTCGCGCTGGCCGTCGCCGTGTCGTAGTCCACGTAGCCGTTGATCGTGCCGAGCGTGTCGCCGTCGCTGCGCGTGCCGTCGCCGGCGTCGTCGTCCAGCGAGCACTCGTCGAAGCGCAGGCTCGGACGGTCGCGGCGCGTCTGGAAGGTGCGCGCGAGCAAGGCGCGCTCGATCGTGCGCCAGTAGCCGTTGGGGTTGTGGGTGCGCTCGTCGAAGTAGTGCACCGCCGGCCGGCCCGCGCGCGCCAGGCCCGCGAACAGCCCGACCGCGCTCATCCATCCGACGGTCTCGTCGTTGCGGCCGTTGATGGTGCGGATCACCGGCCAGTCGCGCTCGGGCTGGTAGGCGGCCATGAAGGACGCGTTGGTGCGCTGCAGGATCGGGAGTCCAGTGAGCGTCTCGAGCCCGAGCTCGAAGCTCCCGAAGATCTGCTCGAAGGCGTAGGGGTTGCGGTAGTCGCTCGCGGCCAGGTCGTACAGCCCGTTGCGCAGGATCGCGGCCGCGAAGCGCTCCGGGTACTCGCCCACCAGGTACATCCCTCCCAACGCGCCCATCGAGCCGCCGGCGACGTACACGCGTTCGGGATCGTGCGCGGCCCCGAGCGCGGCCACGCGCTCGTCGAGCGTCCACAGGATGCGCTGCTGCGTGAAGTTCCACACGCGCGTGTCGCTCGTCGGCGCGCCCGGGAGCGCCGCGTGCGTCCCGTACCAGAAGCTCCAGCCGGTGAAGGGCACGAGGTCGCTCAGCTTGAGCAGGTCCACGTCCTGCGGCACCTCGAAGCGGTTCGGCCAGCCCTGCGCGTAGGTCTGCCCGGCAGCGTGCAGCGCGATCACCAGGCCGTGCGGCCCGGGCAGCGTCCCGGGCTGGAACACGTAGTTGAAGCCGCGGCTCGGCCAGGGCGAGAGCGCGCGCTGGTAGGGCGTGTCGCGGTCGCCGACCCAGTGCGCGAAGAGCTGGCCGGTCGCGTCGCTCGCCTGCAGCACGGGCGCCGGCGGCGCTGGGCTCTCGCGCACGCCCGCGACGGTGGCGTTGACGCCCGCCACGAGCGTGCGGTTCTCGGTGCCGCCCTGCACGCTGGTCACGGCGTAGTAGGCGGGTGTCAGTTCGCGCGCCGAGAGGTGCAGCCCGGGCGCGAGCGCCGGGCCCTCGACCGTGTACACGAACAGGCCCTCGTCCGCGTCCAGCGGTTCGGCCCCCTCGGCGATGATCCAGGTGCGCTCCGCGCCCGCCGCCAGCGAGCGCCCCTGGTTGCGCGAGGAACGATCGTCTACTTCGCCGAGCAAGTCGGCCTGCTCCAGGTCCTGGGCGCTCCGCAACGGATGGTCCGAGCGGTACACGCGATAGCGTCTACCCGGAGCCGCGCCCTCGCGCCACGTCAGGAAGGTCTGACCGGCGCGGCACTCGGCGCGGATCTCGGTCGCGACTTGCGCGGACGGAAGTGCGCCCAAGCTCGCGGCCCAGAGCGCGACCAGGAGCAGGCTTCGGGGGGGGAAAGGGGACATGGCGCGGCGAGGTCTCGGGCAGCGAGCCTGACCCGAGTACTCCAGCCTAGGCGAAGCTGTGCAACCCGCCAGGGGTCGCGCGCGCAAAATCGCCTTGGTTTCAAGCACTTTTCGAGTTGCCAGCCGGAAGAGTTTTCCGTCGGGCCCTGAGCTGCGTCGGCCACCGCGCGCAGGCTATGCTGCGCCCCCGCTCCGTCGCCGCGCCGTCCCTGCCCACCGCTCGAGTACCCCGATGACGACACTGCCCTTCTGCTTCGCGCTGCTCGCATTCGCTGGCGACGACCCGGCCCAATGGCCGCACTGGCGCGGTCCAGCCGCCGACGGCGTGGCGCTGGGCGCGGCACCGCGCGAGTGGAGCGATGCCCAGGGTGTGCGTTGGAAGGTCGTCGTGCCCGGGCGCGGCGTCTCGACGCCGATCGTGTACGGCGACGCGCTGTTCCTCACCACCGCCGTGCCGACGCAGCCCGAGGCGGCCTTGGCGGAAGAGCCGGCCGAGGAGGGCCGCGGGCGCATGAGCTCGGGCCCGCCCACGGAACAGAGTTTCGAGCTGCACTGCCTCGAGCGCTCGACCGGCGCGACGCGCTGGAAAGCTGTCGCGCGCGTAGCCACGCCGCACGAGGGTTTTCACAAGAGCTACGGCAGCTTCGCCTCGGCCTCGCCCGTCACCGACGGCCAGCGCGTCTACGTCAACTTCGGCTCGCAAGGCGTGTACGCCTACGACTTCGACGGCAAGCTCGCGTGGAGCTTCGACCCGGGCGTGAAGCTCGTCATGCGCAACAGCTTCGGCGAAGGCCTCGCGCCTGTGCTGGCCGGCAACGTGCTGGTGCAGGTCGCCGACCAGGAGCAGGGCTCGTTCGCCTTCGCGCTCGACAAGCACACCGGCAAGGAGCTGTGGCGCGTGGCGCGTGACGAGCCCTCGACCTGGGCCACGCCGCTCGTGACGGAGGTCGGCGGGACGCTGCAGGTCATCACGGCCGGCACGACGCAGACGCGCGCCTACGCGCCCGACTCGGGCAAGCTCCTGTGGCAGGCACCTGGCGTGGGCGTCAACGCGATCCCGGCGCTCGTGCGTGCCGGCGAACTGGCGCTCGTGATGTCGGGCTACCGCGAGGCGAAGATCGTCGCGCTACGGCTGCCGCGAGAGAGCCCTGCCGCGCCCGACCTCGGCGCGGACGCGCTGGCCTGGAGCGCCACCAAGGGCTGCGCCTACACCGCCTCGCCGGTGCTTGTCGACGGGCTCTATTACACCGTCACCGACCGCGGCCTGATCTCGTGCTTCGACGCCGCCACGGGCGAAGCGCACTACCTCGAGGAGCGCCTGCCGCGCGGCAGCGCGCTCAAGTCGTCCCCCATCGCCGCGGGCGAGTTCTTGTACGTACCCACCGAGGCGGGCGAGGTCCATTTGATCCGGCTGGGGCCGAAGTACGAGGTCGCCGGCACGAACGTGCTCGCCGAGCAAGTCTTCGTGGCCTCGCCGGCCTGCGCCCAGGGCGATCTCTTCCTGCGCAGCCTGACGCACCTCCTCTGCATCGGTTCGGACGGATGAGCCAGGCGCGGCGCAGCGCGCTGCGTCCCCAGGCTCGGCACGCTCGCGCTGGCGCTGGTCCTGGCCGGTTCGCGACCCGCCGCTGCCCAAGAGTGCGCTGAAAAAAGCACGCGCCGGGGTGACTGAGGCGTTGCATCGCACCTGGGCGTTGCCGAACCTGGAGGGGATGGCACGCTCCGTTACCGCAGCGACGTTGTTCGACGACATCGAGCCCGAACCCGAGGCAGAGAGCAAGGGCAGGGCGAAGAGCGCGCGGGGGCCCGAGGTGAAGGCGGCCGAGGCCAGGGCGCCCAAGCCGAAGACACGCGCTGCGGCTGAGCCGATGGCGCCGGGCTCCGATGACGAGCCGCGCAGCAAGCAGCGCGACGGCGATGTCGAGACGCGCGGCAAGCAGCGCGACGGCGATGTCGAGACGCGCGGCAAGCAGCGCGACGGAGACGTTGAGACGCGCAGCAAGCAGCGCGTCAGTGCCGAAGACATGGCCGGGCGCCAGCGTGAGATCTCGGTCTCGGAGTTCTTCACGAAGAACCGGCACCTGTTGGGCTTCGACTCGCCGCTCAAGGCGCTGCTCACGGCGGTCAAGGAAGCCGTGGACAATTCGCTCGATGCCTGCGAGGAGGCCGGGATCCTGCCCGAGGTCGTGGTCGAGATCACGCCCACCGGCGAGGACCGCTATCGCGTGGCGGTCGAGGACAACGGACCCGGCATCGTGAAGGAGCAGATCCCGAAGGTGTTCGGCAAGCTGCTGTACGGCTCGAAGTTCCACAAGCTCAGCCAGACGCGCGGCCAGCAGGGCATCGGCATCTCGGCCGCCTGCATGTACGGCCAGCTCACGACCGGCAAACCCGTGCGCATCGTCTCGCGCACGGGCAAGAAGAAGCCCGCCACCGAGATCCTGATGTCGATGGACACGGCCCACAACCGGGCCGACCTGCACGGCGAGAAGGAGCTCGCCGACTGGCCGCGCGAGCACGGCACGCGCGTCGAGATCGAGATGGAGGCGCGCTACCAGAAGGGCCTGCGCTCGGTGGACATGTACCTGAAGCAGACCGCCATCGCCAATCCGCACGTGACGCTCACCTACGTCGATCCGGGCGGCGAGAAGATCGTCTACGAGCGCGCCACCCAGGAGCTCCCCCCGCCGGTCGAGGAGATCAAACCGCACCCGCACGGGGTCGAGCTCGGAATCCTGATCGCGATGCTGAAGCAGACGAGCTCCCGTTCGCTGGCGGGTTTCCTGCAGGAGGAGTTCGTGCGCGTCGGCGCGAAGGCGGCCGAGGAGATCTGCGCGACGGCCAAGCTCTCTCTGAAAGCCTACCCCTCGCGCATCGCGCGCGAGGAGGCGGCCGCGCTGCACCATGCGATCCAGCAGACGAAGATCAGCGCGCCACCCACGACCTGCATCTCGCCCATCGGCGAAGAGCTCGTGCTCTCGGGCCTCGAGAAGGAGATCGAGGCCGACTTCTACACCTCGATCACGCGCCCGGCGGCGGTGTACCGCGGCAACCCGTTCCAGATCGAGGTCGGCATCGCCTACGGCAAGCCCGGCGGCGTCGGGCTCGAGCTGAGCGAAGAAGGGCGCATCACGAAGAAGAAGAAGGACACGGAGTCGTCCCAAGCGCTCGTGGCCGACGCCGACGAGCCGATCCGCGTCCTGCGCTACGCGAACCGCGTCCCGCTGCTCTACCAGCAAGCCGCCTGCGCCGTGACCAAGGCCGTGATCCAGACCAACTGGCGTCAGTACGGCTTGCAGCAGCCGAAGGGGGCGCTGCCGATCGGCGCCTGCGTGGTGATGGTGCACATCGCCAGCGTGTGGGTGCCGTTCACCTCCGAGTCGAAGGAGGCGATCGCCAACTACCCCGAGATCCAGAAGGAGCTGCGCCTCGGCCTGCTGGAGGCCGGCCGGCGCCTCGGCGCCTACATCAAGAAGGGCCAGCGCCTGCGCAAGGAGTTCGACAAGCGCAGCTACATCGAGAAGTACATCCCGCACATCGGCATCGCGCTGCAGGAGATCCTCGACCTGTCCGTGCCGGAACGCGACGCCACCGTGACAACGCTCGAGGACGTGCTGCACAAGAGTCGCAAGTTCTGAGGTGCGGGGAGCGCACCGCGGCACTTCCGCTGCGGTGTTCGGCCCGCTGTGCAAGCTCGCGCCGCTCTTCGTGCTCGGCTTGGCGGCGTACGCCGTCGAGTCGTGGGCGACGCTGCGGCTCGGGCGCGCGCGTGAGCCTCGAACCGGGCGGGCTTTTCGTTGCGCGCGACACTACCGTATCCCCCGCTCCGGCAGCGCTCGTCGCGACGCCCCAGCCACTCCCACCCGGACCAGGCTCACCCGGACTAGGCGCATGAAGTCGAGCTCCCTGTTCCTGCGCAAGCTCAGCTCCTCCGAGACGCCCGCGCACGGCGTCGGCTTGAAGCGCACGCTGGGAGCCTTCGATCTCACCTTGCTCGGCATCGGCGCGATCGTCGGCGCGGGCCTGTTCTCCAGCATCAAGGAGATGATCACGGGCACGGACGTGATGCAGGGCGCCGGGCCGGCCGTGATCGTTTCGTACGCACTCACCGCCGTCGCCTGCGGCTTCGCGGCGCTGTGCTACGCCGAGATCGCGGCCATGCTGCCGGTCTCGGGCAGCGCGTACTCGTACACCTACGCGGCCTTCGGCGAGCTGGTCGCCTGGATCATCGGCTGGGACCTGATGATCGAGTACGCGATCGGCAACGTGTACGTCGCGCAGAGCTGGGCCGATTACTTCCAGACCTTCCTGAGCGGGCTGAACGAGTCTTGGCAGATCCCGCTCTGGCTCACGCGCGACTTCCAGAGCGCGACCATGCTCGTGCGCGAGGCGAGCGCGGCGCTCGCGGCGCCCGAGCTCACGGCCGGCGCGCACACCGCCGCGCAAGCAACGCT
>JABFRZ010000317.1 GCA_013140785.1 Planctomycetota bacterium
CGGCCGACATCGCGCACGAGCTGCGCACCCCGATCAGCGAGATCCTGACGGTCTCGGAGGTAGCGCTGCGCAACGGTCACGACCCCGAGGACGGGCGCGAGCTCGGCGGGCAACGGCCCGACGTCCAGGTGCGCGGGCGGGTGCTCGGCCTCCACCGCGTCGAGCTTCGCGGCCAAGCGCCGCGCCGGCTCGAGTCCGCGCTCGACCGCCAGGCGCGCGAAGCCGGCGATCAGCGCGATCAGCGCGAGGAAGGCGGCCGCCGAGATGAGGAGCACCCGGCGCTCTGCCGCCACGAGCTCCTCGGTCCCGCGCGCGACGACGACCTGCACCGTGGCCGCCTGCGGACGATCCGGCCCTTCCTCGGGATAGACGTGGTGGACCTCGATGAGCTGGGCCACGTAGCGCCCCGCGCGTCCGTCCGGCAGCGGCGCCGTCCAGTAGCGCGGGGAGGCGTCGGGCTCGAGCGCGAGAACGAGGTCACCGGCGCCGAGCGAGGGCGAGCACTCGAGCAGCGTGCCCGGGCCATCTCCCGACGATGCGAAGCGCAGCTCGAAGTAGGCCGGACGCTCCTCGTCCGCGTATTCGGGCATGAGCTGCTCGGAGAACTCGAAGTTCACCTCGTCCTCGGTCTGGAACAGGATCGAGGCGAAGCCCAGCACGCGATCGACCAGATTGCGGTCGAACTGGGCCTCGAGCGCGCGCGTGACGGCCACGAACAGCGCGATGCCGGCGAGGGCGAGCGCCAGCGCCGCGCCCGCCACCAGGCGCGTCATGAGATAGCCGCGGATCGACTTCACGGCCGGAGCTCGCTGTCACGCGCGCGCGCGGCCTCCAGTACGTAGCCGCGCCCGCGCAGCGTGCGGATCAGGTCCTTGCCCGTAAGGCCGAGCTTGCCGCGCAACAGGCAGATTGTGGAATCGACGGCGTTGCTCGCGGGCAGCTTGTGTACGCCATAGACGTGGTCCTCGATCTCCTCGCGCGTCACGATCTGGCCGCGGCGCAGCAGCAAGTACTCGAGCAGGGCGTACTCGCGCGCGGTGAGATCGAGCGGCTCGCCCTGGTGAACCGCCCGACGCGCGACCATGTCCAGCTCGAGTCCGCCCGCGGCGATCTGGCGCGTGCGCTCCTCGTAGCGGCGCCGTACGAGCGCGTGGATGCGCGCCAGGAGCTCGTCGAAGGCGAATGGCTTCACGAGGTAGTCGTCAGCGCCCTCGTTCAGGCCGAGCACCCGATCCTCGACGCGGTCGCGAGCGGTGAGGATCAGCACGTGCGGCCGGTCCGCCTTCGTGCGCAGCCCTGCCAAGACGCCCATCCCGTCCAGCTTCGGCAGCAGGAGGTCGAGCACCAGCACGTCGTAGGGGTTGTTGCGCGCGTAGTCGAGGCCGGTCAGGCCGTCGGCCGCGGCGTCCACCGCGAAGCCCTCGCGCGCGAGCCCGAGCTTCAGGGACTCGCGCAGGGGCTCGGAGTCCTCGACGATCAGGACGCGCATGGTGGTGGCAGGCGAGCACGCGCCGAAGGGCGCGCTGTCTACCTGCTATCTACCTGGTGGTGAAACGCACCTCGACGACGGTGCGGTTGCCGTTGGGCCCGATGGCCGCGATCTCGAGCTGGGTCTCGGTATCCGGCGCCAGGAAGCCGTCGGGGATCTGGAGGGAACTCCTGCCCGCGGGGAGCTGGATGACCAGGCCGTCGTTCTCGCCCTGCTCCATCTGGATCCGGTAGCCGGTGACCCAGCGCTCGGGGCGCCAGTACACGATCAGCCTCGAGGTCGAGACGGCCTCGGCTCCTTCGTACGGGTAGATCAGTCGCGGAGCCGGAGGAAGATCCAAGGACAGGACAGCACGTCCTAGAGCCGTCCTGCCGCTCGCGGCCCTGGCGCGGATGTCGTAGGCGCCCTCCGAGTAGGTCGAGAGGATGGACTCCAGGCTGCCTTCCTGCAGCTCGATCTTGAAGCCCGAGAGACCGCGCGTGGCGTTCGGAGCCTCGAGCGCGAACAGGCGCTCGCCGTTCGGCCTGTTGACCTGGACGCGACCCAGATCCTCTTCGCTCTCCGCTTCGAAGCGCACGACGGCCTCCCCCAGAGTCACATTGTGCTCGAGGATCATCCGCTCTTCCTTGAGCAGGATGGAGACGGGGCGAGGGTTCTGCGACTGCCAGCCGACGGCAGTCAGCGCGAGCAATGAGATCGAGAAGGTAGTCTTGAACATGGGTGACTCCCTGGATGGGGAAGAGCCTGGATTGGGAAGAGCCGGTCAGGATCCGGGCCTAATCCTATCTCCAGGGCGACGCCCATGATTACGGCCCGATTATCCCCGGAAAGAAGTGAGCGGCCGGCCCCGCGGGCGGGCCGGCCGGGACCGGGTAGGTCCGCGCGGCCGGGATCAGAAGATCCCGACCAGCTCGACGCGCTCGCCGCTCTCGGTGTTCACCTCGAGGGCGAGCCCGATGCCCGGCGCGTAGAACTTGGCCTCGAAGTGGTCCGGCTCGAGCGGCGTGAAGTCGAGCGTCTCGAGGCAGCCGTTCAGGACTCCGAAGGGCACCCTGACCGTGCGCCCGAGACCCGTCACGCTGGCGGCGTCCTCGGCCTCGTTCGCCAGGAACTCCTGCCGATAGACGTTTCTGGCCGCCGGCCTGGCCTTCATGACGATCCCCGGCTTGGCGCCGTCCTCTCCGGCACGCCACGAGCCGCCGAGGTCGCGCAGCTCGCCGTCCTCGAAGTTCATGACCAGCTCGCCGAAGTACCAGACGTTGCCGGAGCGGTCCTGGGCGAAGTAGTCCTCTGTGTCCTCGATCAGCTCGTTCCCGATGGACACGACGTCGCGCACGACCATGCACTCGACGCCCAGGAGCGTCTTGGTGTCGGACGTCACCGTGACCTCGACTCGCTCCGTGCCTTCGTCGGTCGTCTTCTCGAACACCTTGGTGGTCCCGGGCACGAGCGGGAAGAACGGATTCGTCACGCCCTTCACGAAGTCGCGCGGATCGATCCTGGGATCGTAGCGGCCACCCCCGAGGTCCTCGCACAGCTCCAGGCGCGCGTCGAACTGATCGGCCAGGAGCTGCAGGGCCTCGGCCAGGGCGCGCGCGTTCTCGCGCAGGCACGCGACCGCGTCCGAGCGGCGCGTGAAGTTGAGGCAGTTCGCGAAGCCGATCCAGGAGTCGTCGCGCGCCTCGTGCTGAGCGGCCTTGCGGAGCACGCTCGCGGTCTGCTCGCAGATGTCGAGCTCGTCGTCGTCGTCGTCATCATCGTCGTCGTCGCCGCCCCGCAGCGCGAGCGCGGAGGGCACGAGCAGGGTCGCTCCCGCGAGCAGCGTGAGCAGCCAGTGGAACGGTTTGTTGGTTCGCATCGGTTCAGTTCTCCAAGTTCGTGTGAGAGAAGGAAATCCGGGTGACGTCCGAACCTAGCCCGCCCGTCGCGCCGCGCCCTTATTGCTGGATTACCGGCCCGTTCGCATCATCTGCGCGTCATCGCCGCTCCTCGAACTAGGCGTAATCTCTCGATAATGTCGGCGCCTTGCGCGATCCGTTGCCGAGCGACGATACTGTGCTCTCGGACCTGGTCCCAAACGAACGAAGGAGCTACCCATGAGCAAGAGCTGGATGAGCGGCGTGTGCCTGACTTGGCTGGCGGCGAGCTGCGGCGCGGTGAAAGATGTCCAAGGGAGCTCCACGCAACTCGGCGGGCAGCACCCCGCGCCCGCGACGGCCGACGATGACAGCGACGACGACAGCGACGACGACGAGCAGGACGAGAACGACCAGGAGCTCGCGCTCGATCAAGTCCCCGCCGCGATCAAGCAGGCCGCCGAGGCGGCCGTCCCCGGCTTCGTGCTGGTGAGCGCCGAGACGGAGACCGAGAAGGGCGCCCGGCATTACTGCCTCGTGGGCACGGCCGGCGGAGAGTCGGTCGAGATCGAGCTCGGCACCGACGGCAAGGTGCTCGAGATCGAGCGCGGCGAGGCCGACGAGGACGACTGAGGACGACTGAATAGCGCGACGCCGCAGCGCGCGCGCCCACGAACGGAAGTGAGAGCGAAGCGAAGGAGCCGGAGGGTGGCCTCTACTCCTTCGCTTCCTTCTTTCCGCGCCTCTTCCCCTTCTTCCCTCCGCGCTCCTCCGCGCCCTCCGTGTCTCCGCGCTGCGCCTTCTCCGCCTTCTCCCCGCTCCCCGCACCCGCGTACTGCCACCCGAAGCGCCCCTTGATGCACAGGTGGCCCTCGGTGACGCTCGAGTCGAGCGGCGAGGTGACCTTGACGATGCGCTCGTCCTGCACGTGCAGCGTGAGCGCGCAGCCGACGCCGCAGTAGGGGCAGATGGTCGTGGTCTCGCGCTGGCGACTCTCGTCCCACTGGCCCGCGCGGCGCAAGTCGAACTCGCTCTTGAAAACCAGCGCGCCGGTCGGGCACACGCCGATGCAGTTGCCGCAGAAAACGCAGGCCGAATCGGTCAGCGGCACGTCGAGCTCGGTCGAGATGCGCGCCTCGAAGCCGCGCCCGGCCACCGCGATCGCGAAGGTGTTCTGCGCGTCGGTGCCGCAGGCCTCAACGCACTTGTAGCACAGCACGCATTTGGCGTAGTCGCGCGCGAAGAGCTCGTTGTCCACCTTGGGCGGCTGCGCCACGGTCGCGGCGGCGGCGCCATCGGGCGTCGTGTGCTGGCCGGGGTGAGCGTGGCGCGCGCGCTACGGGTCGAGGCTCGGCGTGGTCGAGAGGTCCACCGACGAAGCCAGGAGCTCGAGCACGAGCTTGCGCGAGAGGCGCACGCGCTCGCTGTCGGTCTTGACGACCGCGCCTGGCTCGCACTTGCGCGAGCAGGCCGGCACCAGCGTGCGCGCGCCCTCCAGCTCGACCACGCACACGCGGCAGGCGTTGACGGGCGTGAGATTGTCGGCGTAGCACAGGGTCGGCGTGTCGATCGCAAGCGCACGGCAGGCGTCGAGGATCGTCTGGCCCTCGGGCACCGCGACCTTCCGGCCGTCGATCGTGAGCTCGACCTTGCGCTCGGTGGCGGGCGCCACGCGCTCGCGGAACGCGGGCTGGATCGGCTGCGAAGTCACTTGCCTGCCTCCTGGAAGGCCCCGAGCTTCGCGACCGCGCTCTCGATCGCCGTCGAAGCCGTCTGCCCGAGGCCGCAGATCGAGGCGTCGCGCATGACTTGGCCCAGCTCGCCGAGCAGCGCGCGCTCCTGACCAGCCGAGCCGTGACACTTGCCGCGCGTCAGACGCTGCACGAGCTCCTCCTGGCGCACGGTCCCCACGCGACACGGCACGCACTGCCCGCAGCTCTCGTCGCGGAAGAAGCGCGCGATGCGCGCGAGCAGCGGGCCGAGCGCGTCCGTGTCGTCGAGCACGAGCACCACGCCCGAGCCGAGCGTTGCGCCGGCCTGGCGCGTGTCCTCGAAGGTGAGCGGGAGCTCGAGCTCGCTCGCCGTCACGAACGAGCCCGCCGCGCCGCCGAGCAACACAGCCTGGACCTTCTTCGCTCCCGCCAGGGCGAGCAGCTCGGAGAGCTTCACGCCGAAGGGCAGCTCGTACAGCCCGGGATGCGCGACGCGGCCTGAAACGCAGAAGAGGCGCGTGCCCGGCGAGCCGGGCGTGCCCAGGCTCCGATACTTCGCCACGCCCTCGTTCAGGATCGGCAGCACGTTGACCAGCGTCTCGACGTTGTTCACCACCGTCGGACGCCCGAACAGGCCCACCTCGACCGGGAAGGGCGGCTTCGCGCGCGGCTCGCCGCGGAAGCCCTCGAGCGAGGCGAACAGCGCCGTCTCCTCGCCGCAGATGTACGCGCCCGCGCCGCGGCGCAGCTCGATGTCGAAGCGCGCGCCACTGCCGGAGACATCACGGCCGAGCACGTTCTCGCCCAGGAACCCGCGCGCGCGCGCGACCTCGACCGCATTGCCCAGGCGCGCGAGCGCCAGGGGATACTCGCCACGGATGTAGAGGAAGCCCTGCTCGGCCCCCACCGCGAGCCCGGCGATCGTCATGGCCTCGACGACCGCGAACGGATCCTCCTCCATCAGCACGCGGTCTTTGAAGGTGCCGGGCTCCGACTCGTCCGCGTTGCACACCAGGTACTTCGGCCGCACGGGCGCCTGCGCCACCGCCTGCCACTTGCGTCCCGTCGGAAAGGCCGCGCCGCCGCGCCCGACCAGCCCAGAGTCCGTCACCTCGCGGAGCACGTGCGCCGGGCCGCGCTCGAGCGCGAGGCGCACGTGCTCCGCGAGGTGACGGACTCTGGGC
>JABFRZ010000077.1 GCA_013140785.1 Planctomycetota bacterium
GCGCGGCACACCTCGGCCGTGCGCGCGAGCGTCTCGTCGTGCGGCAGATCCTTGACGTGGCGCTTGACCCGTGCGTACGCGCGCGCGCGCTCTTCGGCCGTCTCCATCGCGAGCAGCCCGAGCGGCGTCGCCAGCGGCGCGCGCGCGCTGGTGCGCGCGAAGCCCTGCTCGAGCCGGTCCCACCAGAAGCGCGGCTCGGGCCGGTCGGGATAGGCCGTGGGCACGAACAGGGTAGAAGGAAAACCGTGCCGGCAGAGGATCGGCCAGGCCACCTCGGCGAAGCTGCGGTAGGCGTCGTCGAAGGTGAGGAGCAGCGCGCGCGGCGGCAGCGGCGGCCCGCCTTCGAGCACCGCGAGCACGCGTCCGATGGAGACCACGTGGTAGCGCGCGGCCAGGTGTTCCATCTGGCGCGCGAAGGGCTCGGCCTCGTCCACACGGTGGTAGGTGAGCACGCGCAGGATGCGCGGATTCGCGCTGTCGAGGCGCTCGACCAGGGCCACCGCCGCGCCGAACGGCCGGCCGGCCGCCAGGTGCCGCAGGAACGCGCGCGCCATCAGTGCGCCTCCGCCGCGCGTGCCCCGCCGAGCTTCGCGGCCAGCTTGCGCACGATCCGTCCGGCCTCGCCGAGGCGCGGCGCGAAGTCGATGCCCCCGGCGAGATCGGACTTCTGCGTCGGATCCAGCAAGCTCCACAGCCCCGCCAGCGCGCGCTGGCGCCGCGGGTATGGCAGGTACGGATGGCGCGCGCGCCCGAGCAGGACCTGCGCGATCCAGTACAGCATCAGCTCGAAGTTGTAGGCGCGCACGCCGACCCTGTAGGGCGTCGCGAGCGGCGCGTACGCCGCTTCACTGGGCCCGAGCGGCGCGCACGCCGCTCCACTCGGACAGTAGAGCTCGGCCAACTCGCCCGGAAAGTCCACGCCGGAGAGGCACGCCAGCGGCAGCGAACCCCACACGCGCCCGTTGATCTCGAGCAGCCAGGGCTGCGTGCCGAGCTTGAACTCCACCATCACGAGGCCGGTCCAGCGCAGTGCTTCGATCAGCTTCTGTGCGTGCCCGAACAACACGGGATCGAGCGCCACGCTCTCGCGCCAGGCACTCGCCCCGCCGCTCACGGGGATTTCCGCCAGGCGCCGGTGCTGGAAGGCGCACAGGATCCGCCCCTCGTGCGCGAGGCATTCGACGCCCACACCGGCGCCGCCCTCGTAGGACTGCAGCAGCACCTCGTGCCGGCCGACCAGCGGCTGCATGCGCCGCTCGAGCTCGGGCAGATCGCGCGCGAAGGTCACGTGGCCGGCCTCGATGCGGTCCTCGGCCGCGTGGTAGAGGCGCGAGACGGCCGGCTTGAGCACCAGCGGAAAGGCCAGCTCGCCCGCCGCGCGGCGCGCTTCCGCGAGGGTCCTGACCAGGCGCGTCTCGGGCACGGGCACGCCCAGGCGTTGCGCCAGGTCTAGCGTGGCGTGCTTGTCCGCCACCGTGGCCAGGGCCTCGTCGTGCGCGATCGCGAGGCGCGTCAGGCCCTCGAAGCGCGCGCGCGCCCGCGCCAGGGGGTGGATGCATTCGTCGGTCACCGGGATCACGAGATCCACCCCTTGCTCCGCAACGAACGCGTGCAGGCTCTCAACGAAAGCGCGCGGCGAATTCTGCGGCGCAGGGTACACGAAGCGTTCGGCCACGAAGCGCGAGCGGAAGCCGGCGCTGCGCGCGTCCGAGTCGGCCGCGATCACGTGCCAGCCCTTGCGCCCGAGCGAGCGCAGGAAGGCGATGGCGCAGCCGCGCCCCGCGTCGGTCACGAGCACCTTGCGGCGCGCGCTCGGCTTGGGCGCGTTCATGCCGCGCTCCCGCGGCGCGCCTGCAGCGAACGCAGGATCGCGAGCACCTCGGCCTGCACCTCGCCCTGCGGCCGCGAGGCGTCCACCAGCGCGCACGGATCGAGCTCCGCACGCAAGTCCAGGTACTCGCGCCGGCGGCGATCGAGCAGCTCGAGCGTGCCCTCGGCCTTGCGCGCGAACAGCACCTCGGCCGGCGCGTCGAGCAAGATCGTGCAGTCGGGTCGCGGCAGGCGCGCGAGTAGCCGCCCGTGCACGCGCCGCAGCCACGAAAGCCGCTCGGTTCGGCGCGCCACGTCGTGGGCCCAGTAGTCGGCGAAGAAGTGCCGGTCGAAGACCACGATGAAACCGCGCCGCTCGTAGCGCCGTGCCACGGCCACGCGGTACCACTCCTCCGCCAGCCGATTGAGCAGCAGCAGCGCCGACTTCGTCTCCTGCGCCAAGCGCTTCAGGCCGCGCTTCGGGCGCTTCGCGGCGCGCTCCGGGTCCGGCGGCCCACCCTCGTTGCCGCCGCGGCCGAGCACGCGCTTGAGGGCCCGCAGTGCGCGCGTGGTGGGCAGCATGTGATTGCTGGCCTCGGTGTTGATGCCCATGTAGAGGTACTTGATGGGCAGCTCGCGCGAGCGCTCGAGGAAGCGCGCCACGCTGGTCTTGCCGGCTCCGTCGGCGCCGATGAGTGCGACCGTGACCATCAGCTGCAGACCTCGGCCAGGGCGCGATAGAGCGCGGGCAGCGAGACGGGGTACGGGTGGCGCACCTCGAAGGTGTCCTTGCCGGCCAGCGCGGCGTGGAGCAGCGCGCGACGGCGCTCGCCGGCGTGCTCCAGGAACTCGTTCGTGCGGCCCGGGAAGGCGTAGCGGAACTTGTGGTAGCAGGAGACCAGGCGCTGATCCTCCTCGGCCAGCGAGAAGAGCATGCGCTCGGCCACCTCGCGTGGGTCGATCGGGCGCACGCTGATCTCGGGCTGCTCGTGGCTGACCACGAACAGGACGCGCTCGGGCCGTAGCGGGGACGGGCCAGGCGAGCCGTTAACGGACGCAGCGCCCCCGAAGAGCCGCTCGGGCGTGAGATCCACGCACAGCTGGTTCTCCACCAGGGCCGAGGCGCGGTTGAGGGTGCGCGTGATCACCGAGCCGTGGCGCGCGCCGCCGGCGGTCACGCGCTTCATGCCGCCGGCCACGAGCTCGAGCAGCGCGAGGCGGGCACGCGCACCGCGCGAGAGCCGCTTGCGCAGCTCGGGCAGCGAGCAGAGGTGCCAGTTCCAGACGCGGATCGGCTCCGGGATCCCGAACATGCTGGTGCCACCGGGCGCGAGGTACAGCCACTCGTCGGCCACGTAGCGCGCACCGTTGGCCATGAAGGCCAGCAGCGTCTCGGTCTTGCCGCCCTTCGACCAGCCCGTGGCGACCACGCCGCGGCCGCGGTGCACGAAGGCCGCCGCGTGCAACGGCAAGTGTCCGCGCGCGAGCAGGGTCGCGTTCAGCACCGGCACCAGCATGGGCACGGCCGCGAGCCCGCGCTCGCACACGATCTCGCAACGCTTGCCCCCCACCTGGTCGAACGGGATCTGCACGCGCAGGCGCGACTCGTGCTTGCCGCGCAAGAGCAGGAACTCGTCGTCGCTGAAGGCCGCATCGACGAGGCCGATGTAGCGCAGCGGGCCGGTCAAGCTCAGGCGCTCGACGAAGCGCACGACCACGTCGGGCGCGCGCGCGAGCGGGCGCCGGATCGGCCCGAGCTGGCGCGTGACCGCGGCGATCTCGCGCGAACCGGCGTCGATCAGTCGCAGGCCCACCGCCCCGCCCAGATCGAAGTCCACACCCCCGAGATCAATGCTGTCGCGCGTGCGCGCGGCAAGGTCGGACACTTGGCTCATGGCTGGCCTCCCAGCGCGACGGGGACGGCTGCGAACTGCGGACGCGTGGCCTCGGCCGCGCGCGCGCGCTGGGTCGCATAGCCGACGTGCGCCACGGCGCCGCCCAACGCCACCACGATGTAGAAGTAGCGCATGTAGGAGAGGTGCAGGAAGACGCCGGTGCTGAGGTAGCACACCAGCGCCAAGAGGTAGGCCGTGGCGAGGTCGGCCATCTCGGGATCGCTCGCGAGGTTCAGGCGCCGCGCTCCGGCCAAGCCGACGATGGTGAGCACGAGCGCGGCCAGCAAGAGGCCCAGCCCGATCGCGCCGTTCTCGGCGGCGAACTCGAGGTACAGCGAGTGCGCGCGACGCCCGCTCTCGATCTTACGCAGCGCGTCCACGTTGCCGTACTCCTCCGAGTAGGACTTGAACAAACCGGGGCCGACCCCGATCACGGGGTGATCCAGGAACACGCGCCCGGCCGCGAGCATCTCGGTCACGCGCCGGCGCGTCGCGCCGTCGGCCGCCGCGGCCTCCGACTCGTCGCCGAAGACCGCCATCGAGGTGCCGATGGTCTCGAGGCGCTTCCAGTACTGCGGCATGGCCATCAACATGAGTCCCATGCCGGCCGCGACGAACAGGGTCTTGCGCACGTCGATCAAGCGCAGCCCCATGGCCACGAGCAACATGCACACCGCCCCGATCGCTCCGCCACGCGAGAAGGCCAGCACGAAGCCGAGCGAGATCGAGGCCGCGGCCGCCAGGGTCACGACCTTCCAGGGCCCCGCGGGCGCGCGGAAGACGAGCACGAGCGCCAGCGGGACCAGCACCAGCATCACCTGCGCATAGCGGTTCTTCTCGCCGATCGGGCCCGCCAGACGCGCCTGGCGCTCGAGCGTGCCGCCCTCTTCGGCCGCCTCGCCGGTCCGGAAGCCCAGCCCGTCCACCTGGGCGAGCCCACCGTAGTTGTCGTCGAAGGTGCCCGTGACCTGCTGGAAGAGCGGCACCCCCGACATCAGGATGCCGGCCGCGACCAGGGTCCAGGTCGCGATGCGCACGGTCGCCTTCGAGCGCAGCACGTTCGTGATCAGGAGGTAGAGCGCAACCCCCTCGACCGCGAACGTGAGCGCGGAACCGAAGGACTTTCCTGGGTCGATCGAGAAGGCCGCCGAGACCGCCTGCTGGGCGAGGATCAAGACCAGCAGGAAGAACGTCGGCGTCAGGACCAGCGGCTGGCGCCGCAGGAACAAGTCGCGCAGGAGCGGCAGCGCGAGCAGCAGCGGGAAGGCCGCGGCCACGGGCTTCGGCACGCCGTGGAAGCCCACGCCCACCGCGGGCAGGTTCGAGTAGAGCAGGAAGAGGACCGCGTGCGTGGCCACGTCCGGATAGCGCAGCGCGGCGCCGAGCACGCAGAAGCCCAATCCAAGAACCAGCGCGATCGCCGGCGAGCGCAGGCAAGCGAACGCGACGAGCGCCGCGAGCGCGAGCGTGCCGAACAGCAAGTAGCCCTGTGCGAACGAACGGCCCTGGGTCGTCTCAGTCATCGAAGTCGCGCACTCGCTCCCAGCTACCCGCCGCTCGGGCCATTGCGACATGCTAGCCTTCTCAGGCTGCATCGGCGAATGGTCGATGGGGTCTTCCATTGGTGTGCGCAACATTCTGGTCACGGCGCCCGTCGAGCGCGCAGGCACTCTTCGTCACGGCGCTGGTCGCGCTGGTGGCGGGAATGCTGTCCTTCGTCGCGGCGCGCGTCACGCCCTTCGTGGTGCAGAGCCACTTGCGGGTCGAACAGGGCGGACTCGAGCCGCTGTACTTGACGCCGCTGCAGGAGGACCCCGCGCGTCTCTTGCTCACCTCGCGCCGGGAAAATTCTACCTGGACTCGCGATCGGGCCTCGCAAGGCGGGGATACGTACTGGGTGCGGCGCTACTCCGATCCGGCCCGCGCGGGCCTGCCGCCGCGGATCCTGCTCTCGAGCCGCAGTCGCGGTGCGCACCTCCTGATCCCGCTCGGCGCGCTGGACCTCGAGCAGGCGCTGGCCGAGCCGCTGGGCGAGTTGTCGGACACCGCGAAGACTCCCGCGAGCGCGCCGGCCGCGCAGGAGAAGCCAGAGTGGGGCCTGCGCTCGGAGCTGAAGCGCATCTATTGGAACCGCGCTTTCGCCGGGGTTTTCCTGCACCTGCGCTTTCCCGAGCGCGTCCGGACCGAGAGCGGGGCCAAGGCCGACGCCCTCGGCTTCGACCTCTTGCTGGTGCGAGGCAACCGGCTGTGCACCACGGATTTCCTGCTGGCGCCCAATGCCGAGCTGTACCGCGCGCTGCTGGCGGACGGGATCCTGCCCGCCGGCCCCTTCCGCAGCAATCCGGCCACGGGCGACGAAGCCGTGATCCTCTTGCCCGAGGACGCGCCCGCGAGCGGCGTGCCTCTGTTCTCGCCGGTCTCCCTGTTGGACGAGCTCGGCCTGTGCTGGGGCGCTCAGCTGCCGACGATCGTCGACGACCGCTTCGGCCCCGCGAGCGCACCGGCCTACGAGCTCCGCCCGCCCGCGGCCGAGCT
>JABFRZ010000659.1 GCA_013140785.1 Planctomycetota bacterium
CCGTCCCACCTCGCGATGTGGTTCGCCGCCACTCCGTTCACGCTCGTGAAGTCGCCTCCGGCGTAGAGCTTCCGCCCGCCGCCGTCGTCGTACATGGCCAGGGCGGCGACGCTGCCGTTCCTCTCACCCGCGCCCGCGCCGCTCCAGGTGGAGCCGAACGACCTCGCGAGCCCGTTCGCTGCCTGACCGCCCGCGGTCGTGAACGAACCGCCGGCGCAGAGCACCTGATAGTCTCCGCCGTCTTGCACGGCCAGGACCTCGACGTCACCGTTCATTCCGCTCCCGATGGGCGCCCAGCTCGAGCCGCTCCACCTCGCGATCCGCAGCGCCGACACGCTGCCCGCGGCCGTGAAGGAACCGCCCGCGTAGAGCTCGGGCGGGCGATCGTCGGACAAGGACGCGTACGCCGCCAGGGCGAGGACGTCGCCGTTCACGCCGCTCCCGAGCGCGGTCCAGCTCGAGCCGTCCCACTTCGCGACGTGGCTCGCCAGCCCGCGGCCTGCGCGCGAGAACGCGCCTCCTGCGTAGAGCGCCGGTCCGCTTCCATCGTCGTGCACCACCAGTGCGCGGACCGGGCCGTCCATCCCGCCGCCGAGCGCGGCCCAGCTCGAGCCGTCCCACTTCGCGATCCGCCGCGCCAGCACGCCGCCCGCGGAAGTGAACTCGCCTCCGGCGTAGAGCGCCGGCCCGCCGCCGTCGTCGTACACCGCCAGGGTCTCGACTCCGCCGTTCACTCCGCTGCCGAGCGCCGACCAGCTCGTGCCGTCCCAGCGTGCGACGTGCTTCGCGGCGACGCCGCCCGCAGCCGTGAAGCGGCCTCCTGCGTAGAGCGCCGGCCCGCTTCCATCGTCGTGCACCGCCAGGACCTCGACGTCGCCGCTCACGCCGCTGCCGACCGGCGACCATCGTGAGCCGTCCCACCTCGCGATCCGGCTCGTCGACGAACCACCCGATGTGCTGAAGAGGCCTGCGGCGTAGAGCGCTTCGCCGCCGTCATCGTCGTACACGGCCAGCGCGCGGACCTCTCCGTCCGTCCCGCTGCCGAGGGGTCTCCAGCTCGTCGCGTCCCACTTGCCGATGAACTTCGGCGCCTCCGAGCCCCCGAAGTTGCCTCCGATGTAGAGCGCCGGCCCGCTGCCGTCGTCGTATCCCGCCAAGGCGAAGACGGTGTCGTCCTCGTAGTCGATGTCGATTCCAAGCCCCGACCAGCTCGAGCCGTCCCACTTCGCGACGCAGCTGCCCGGGTATCCGAACTGGCCTCCGGCGTAGAGCGCCGGCCCGCCGCCGTCGTCGTGCACCGCGAGGTTCTGGATGTTGCCGCCGATCCCCCCGCCGACCGCCGACCAGCTCGAGCCGTCCCAGCGCGCGACCGAGAACGCCGGCATGCCGCCTGCGGTCCCGAAGGAGCCTCCGACGTAGAGCGCCGGGCCCGCGCCGTCCTTGTACACCGCCAGGGCCTCGACCTCGATCTCGTCGACCTCGTCGAACTCGTCGTCCACGCCGCTGCCGAGGGGTGCCCAGCTCGAGCCGTTCCACCGTGCGATCCGGCTCGCCGCCACGCCGCCCGCGGTCGTGAAGACTCCTCCGGCGTAGAGCGCGTGCCCGCTGCCGTCGTCGAAGACCGCCAGGGCGTGGACCTCGCCATCCGTCCCGCTGCCGAGCGCAGACCAGCTCGAGCCGTCCCAGCGCGCGACGTTGTTCGCGCTGCCGCCCGCGCTCGTGAAGCCGCCTCCGGCGTAGAGCGCGTGCCCGCTGCCGTCGTCGTACACGGCCAGGGCGTGGACCGAGCCGCTCACTCCCCCGCTGAGCGCCGACCAGCTCGCGCCGTCCCACCTCGCGATGTGGCTTGCGAGTACGCCGCCCGCCGTCGTGAAGGAGCCTCCGGCGTAGAGCGCCGGCCCGCCGCCGTCGTCGTACACCACCAGCGCCTGGACGGAGGGGACCTGAGGCGTGCCATTCATCCCGCTGCCGAGCGCCGTCCAGCTCGAGCCGTCCCACTTCGCGATCCGGTTCGCCGCCGCGCCGCCGGCGGTCGTGAAGGAGCCTCCGGCGTAGAGCGCGGACCCGCCGCCGTCGTCGTAGAGCGCCAGCGCCGCGATCGGACCGTTGGTGCCCGGTTCTCCCCCGAACGTCGGCAGCCACGCCGGCGAGCACGAGCCTCCGCGCACGAGCCGCAGCGGATCCACGCGAGTCCAGCGGGTTGACGCGCTCAGCACGACGCTCGCGCTCGCGACGAGGTTTCCTCCTGCGCTACCCACGGCGGCGACCTCCAGGCTCGTCGCCTCGAACTGCACCTCCACCGCCAACCGGTAATTACCGGCCACGTCCGTGATGGCCTTGCCTCCCGCGCTGCTCACGACCACCGCGCCTTCGGCGGGGGAGCCGTCGGGCGCGAGCACGAACCCCTCGAGCGTCACCCTCACCATGGGCTGCCGGCCGTCACCGATTGGCGCCGTCGGCGCGCCTGAAGGCTTGCCCTGGGCCGCAAGCGCTTCGACCTGCGCGAGCGTTGCGCAGGTCGCCACGATCAAGACGCTTCCAAGGCGGGTAACTCTCGCGTCCACAGCCACTCCTCTTCGTAGATCGGGCTCGTCTGCGGGCCGAGATCCTCCAAGAACGGGCGCCGGTCGAGACCCAAGCCTATGGGCCTTGATCCATCCCGGCTAGCCTCCCCGGTGGCTTTCCGGCCGCGTTTGCCGGATCTTCCGGAGGAAGGCGCTTCTCGCTCCCTACTCCGCGTCCTCGCCCTCGCGGTCGCCTAGCACCGCCAGGAAGGCCTTCTGCGGGATCTCCACGTTGCCGACCTGGCGCATGCGGCGCTTGCCCTCCTTCTGCTTCTCGAGCAGCTTGCGTTTGCGCGACACGTCGCCGCCGTAGCACTTGGCCAGCACGTCCTTGCGCAGCGCGGCGATGGTCTCGCGCGCGATGATGCGCCCGCCGACCGCGGCCTGGATCGGGATCTCGAACAGGTGCCGCGCGATCTGCTTGCGCAGCTTCTTGATCGTGGCGCGCCCGCGGTACTCGGCCTGGTCGCGGTGGCAGATGGTCGAGAGCGCGTCCACCTCCTCGTTGTTGACCAGGATGCGCAGCTTGACCAGCTCGTTCTCGGCGAAGCCCGTGACCTCGTAGTTCAGCGTGCCGTAGCCGTGCGTGGCCGACTTCAGCTTGTCGTAGAAGTCGTAGATGATCTCGGCCAGCGGCAGGTCGTACACGAGCTGCACGCGCGTCTGCGAGAGGTACTCCTGGCGGATGAAGACCCCGCGGTGGTCGGCGCAGATCTGCATCATCGGCCCGATGTACTCGGCCGGGATCAGGATAGAGATGCGCGCGATCGGCTCGAGCAGCTTCTCGTAGTGGTCGGGGCTGGGCAGCTGCCCGGCGGAGTGGATGTCCTCGCTCTTGCCGTCGTGCTTCACGATGCGGTAGGTGACGGTGGGCGCGGTCTGGATCATGTCCAGGTCGAACTCGCGCTCGAGGCGCTCCTGGATGATCTCCATGTGCAGGAGCCCGAGGAAGCCGCAGCGGAAGCCGAAGCCGAGCGCGTCCGAGGTGACCGGCTCGTAGGTGAACGAGGCGTCGGTGAGCGCCAGCGTCTCGAGCGAGGTGCGCAGCTTCTCGAAGTCGCCGTTGTTGGTCGGGTAGAAGTCGGCGAACACCATCGGCTGCGGCGGGCGGTAGCCCGGCAGCATCTCGACCTTGGCGCCCTTGTGCAGCGCCAGCGTGTCGCCGATCTTCACGTCGCCGAGTTTCTTGATGTTCGAGATGAAGTAGCCGACCTCGCCCGCGCCGAGCGCCGTGCTCTTCTGCATCTTGGGCGTGAAGCGCCCGAGCTCGATGGCCTCCCAAACCTTCCCGATCCCGAGCATCTCGACCTTGTCGCCGACGCGCAACGTGCCGTCGAACACGCGCAGGTACACGATGATGCCGCGGTACTCGTCGTAGACCGCGTCCACGACCAGCGCGCGCAACGGGTCGTCCGGGCTGCGCGAGGGCGGCGGGATCTTCTCGATGATCGCGCGCAGGACGTCCGGCACGCCCTGCCCGGTCTTGGCCGAGACGCGCAGCGCGTCGGTGGCGTCGATGCCGATGGCCGACTCGATCTCCTCGGTCACCTCGTCCGGCCGCGCGTGCGCGAGGTCGATCTTGTTCAAGACCGGCACGATCGCGAGCCCGGCCTCGACCGCCAGGTAGGCGTTGGCCACGCTCTGCGCCTCGACGCCCTGCGAGGCGTCCACCAGCAAGAGCGCGCCCTCGCAGGCCTGCAGACTCTTCTGGACCTCGTAGTTGAAGTCCACGTGGCCGGGGGTGTCGATCAGGTTGAGCTGGTAGCGCTGACCCTCGTGCTCGTGCCAGATCGTGACGGCCTTCGCCTTGATGGTGATGCCGCGCTCGCGCTCGAGCTCCATCGAGTCGAGGTGCTGCTCGTGCATCTCGCGCTTCTCGACCGCGCCGCAAGCCTCCAGCAGGCGGTCGGCCAGCGTGGACTTGCCGTGGTCGATGTGCGCGATGATCGAGAAGTTGCGGATGAGCTTGGGGTCCACGGGGCGGAGAGAATACGGGCGCGCCCGGGATGTCAGTCGTCGAAAAACTCTGCAACGCCTTGGCGTCCCGTTCCCGTGCGCCGGCGCCCGCTCCAAGCGCTCGTCTTGGGACAGAGTCACCCGCCTCGGAAGAGCTCATGGTCTCGCGAAGAACCAGCGGGTCCTCGCACGGACAGGGCTCCGCTCCGCGCGGCCCCCATTCGCCGCGAGCACCGATCAGGAGTCGAGGGCCCTGCGCACCCTGAGGGCATCTCTCAGGATCGGGAGCTGGGCCACGTCCTTCGGCCGGCCGGCCGCTTCCTTGGATGCGATCACGTCCTCGAGCGCGGCCACCACGGCCTCCAGCGTGCCCATCGCGACCTTCACGCTGCGGGAACGCAGCGCTTCGAAGCGCAGCTTCCCTGAGATCTCGTCGAACAGGATGTCCAGGTGAGCACGGGGCGTGGGGATGCGGAGGGTGCGCGAGAGGGGCGAGATCTGGACCGCCTTGCGACCCAGGACCTGCTCCAATTGCTTCAGCTTCTCCCGGTTCTTGGGCGTGTCGCGCACGAGGACGTCCAGGTCTTCGGTGGTGATCGGAGCACCTTGTAGGAGGGCCGCCACGCTGCCGATCACGATGGCTTCGATCCCGCAGTCGCGCAGGGCTCCCAGCACCTCCTCGACGAAGGCTTCGTCAGAAGACATAGACGCCTGGGCGAATCTGACGGACGAAGATGCCGCGGCCCATGCCCCACGGCTGGAAGATTGCCACGAGGATCGCGTGGAGATCGCCCGGATCGATGTCGGGCAGAAGGACGGCCAGGCGGCTGCGCTCCTCTTCGACCCGCTTCAAGACGGCATCGAAGTCGTCGGAATGCTGGTTCTTGGGCTGCATGGGCGCTGCGCTCTCCGTCTAACGAGGCGCTGGGAGAATGGCTTCTTTTCGCTGCGCCGTCGAGGGCATGCGCCTCGGGGCGTGGGTTCGCGGGCGAGGCCTTGCGGAGAATCACGCGCCGAGCCTCCTCGGCGAGGAGCTCGTCAACGCTGGCGTCTCTTGACTTCGACCTGCACGGTGACCGGGAACCCACACGTGGACTGATTGCCCGAAGCGTCCGTGGCCGTGCAGTTCACGAGGGTCGTGCCGCGCGGGAAGAAGCTGCCCGAGGGAGGCACGCACACGACGACTGGTGTGGGATCATCGTAGTCGGTGGCCGTGACCGAGAAGGTCACGACCTCCCCGGGCGGGCTGCCCCGGCGGTCGAGCGCGAACACGGACTGAGGACAGGAGAGAGTCGGCGCAGGCGGGCATCCCATCCACTTGGCGAGGTAGCTGTCGCCGGAGTCGGGTGCGCTCAAGAAGTCACCTCCCGCGTAGAGCGCCGGCCCGCTGCCGTCGTCGTACACCGTCAGGGCTTGGACCGGGTTGCTCATCCCGCTTCTCAACGCCGCCCAGCTCGAGCCATCCCATTTCGCGACCCCGCTCGCCGCCCCGCCGCCTGCGCTCGAGAAGTTGCCTCCCGCGTGGAGCGCCGGCCCGCTGCCGTCGTCGTACACCGTCAGGGAATAGACACTGCCGTTCATCCCGCTGCCCAACGCCGTCCAGCTCGCGCCATCCCACTTCGCGATGTCGTTCGCCGGCGCTCTACGCGGGAGGCCAGTTCACGAGCGCGGGT
>JABFRZ010000556.1 GCA_013140785.1 Planctomycetota bacterium
GCGCGCCGAGGCCGACGGCGCCGACCAGCACGAAGGGCGCCGAGATCTTCAGCGCCGAGCGCCGCGGCTGCACGATGCGCCGCAGCGCCTCGTGGGCCTCGTTCGTGTCCCGCCAGCGCTTCGCGCGCTCCTTGACGAGACAGCGATCGACGAAGGCCGCCAGCTCGCGCGGGATCTTGATGCCGAGCGAGCCGACCTTGCGCGGCGCGACCTCGAGGTGGTTCTGGATCGCCTCGTAGGCGGTGGTGATGCGCGCGAACGGGAACTGCCCCGTGAGCATGCGGAAGGCCATCACCCCGAGCGAGTAGAGGTCCGAGCGTCCGTCGAGGGCCTCGATGTCCTTGTGCCCGGCCAGGTGCTTGCACTGCTCGGGGGAGGCGTAGAGCAGCGTCCCGCCGCGCGCGCGCTGCACGCGCCGGCGCACGGGAGTGTGCTTGTCCGCGGGCGTGGACGCGGCGTCCGGCCCCGCCTCGGACTCGAGCCTCGCGTCTCCCGCTTCGCCTTCCTCCGGCTCGTCGTCCTCCGGCAGCGCGATCGAGCCGATCGACTTGCCGAGCTCCTCCGCCGGCAGGTCGTACAGCGTGCGCAGCTCGGGCCGCTCGGCCGCGCGCACCTCGGCCCCGACGTGCTGGCCGATGCCGAAGTCGATCACCTTGACGCGCTCGGGCTCGCCCGGCACCAGCGCCGGCAGAACGAACACGTTCTCGGGCTTGAGGTCGAGGTGCAGGAGCGCGCCGTGCTTGCCGCCCCCGTGCGCGCGCCGCAGCGCTGCCACGACCTGGAACAGGATCGCCGCCACGCGCTTCGGCGCGAGCCTGCCCTCGCGGCGCAGCACGACCTCGAGCTCCTCGCCGTCGAGGTACTCCATCACGAAGTAGTTCAAGCCCTCGCCAGTGCGATCGAAGGTGATCCAACGCACGATGTTCTCGTGATCGAGCGTGGTCAGCTTCTTGGCCTCGTCCTGGAAGTGCTGGAGCGCCCGCGGCGAGCGCGCGCCCTTCGGATTCAGCACCGCCACCGCCACGCGCGCGCCGAGCATCTCGTCCTCGCCCTCGTACACCGTCTTGAAGGCGCCCTTGCCCTTCAGCCCGCGCACGCGGTACTTGCCGCCCAGCAGGTCACCGGTCAGGTCCTGCCCGAAGGACCACGTGCTGCTCTTCGCGGGCCGCCGCTCGGCCGGGATCGCGTTGCGCAGCACCTCTTCGAGCCGCGCCAGCTCGCGCTCGATGTCGAAGACCTGGATCGAGGGCGAGTGCGCGGCGAGGAGCAGGTCGACCTGCGGACCCGCTTCTGCCGTTCCCTCCGGGCGCACGACCGAGGCCGCCGGCCCGAGCGTCGCGCGCAGCGACTCGGCCCCGTCCTGGTTGGCGAGCACGAGCAGGTCGACGAGCTGGTCGAGCTTCGCGCCTGGCTCGAGCCCGGCCACGTCCTGACCAGCGTCCGAGAGGAACTCGACCACGCTGTTGTGCGCGTTGGCCGCCGGCCGCTTCCCGTTCTCCTGCGTCAGCGCGGGCCCCTCGCCCTCGCGCACGATCAGGACCTTCGGCGCCAGCGGCAGCTCGGAGAGGTCGAGCTCCTCGGCCGCAACCCGCAAGCCCTCTTTCACCGCGCGATTCACGCGCGCCTGCAGCAGCCGGTCGAACAGCTTCTTGCTCGACTCGAGCGCCCCGTCCCAGCGCGCGACGATCGCCTCCTCCTCGCCGGCCAGCGCGGGCGCCACAAGCACCCCGCGGATCGCAAGCGCGGCAGCCGAGTCGGGCCGCCATTCCGGGAGCCGCCCCTGGAGCGGTCGCTCGACCTGGCTCCACAGGATGCGCTCGAGCAGGGCGGTGTCGGGGGTCATGGTCGAAAGGCGGCGCTCACCGGCCGCCCCACAGGACCGAATCGACGGAGACTCCACCGATGATGTCCAGCTCACCGTCACCGTCGAGGTCGGTCACCTCGACGAAGAAGAAGGTGCCGCTCGTCGTTCCAGCGTTGGCCAACACTCGAGCTGGGCCGAAGGTCCCGGGAGCGCCCTGGAAGAAGGCGACGAGTCCCGGCGCTGCGTCTCCGGAACCGGTTGCGCCGCCCTGTTGCACGGCGACGATGTCTCGATCGCCATCGCCGTCGAGATCAGAGATCGCGATGTCCCGGAGCCCGAACGTTGCTGGGGAGCCTCCCAGGACGAGTGAAGGACCATCGAAGCGCCTGGGCGGACCCTGGAAGCGGATCCTGACGTGCTCGGGGCTGGTCACCGCGACGATGTCTTGCTGGCCATCACCGTTCATGTCGCCGATCGCGGTGGAGCCCGCGGCCCCGGCCAGCAAGAGGGGCGTCGGGCCGAATCCGAGGGGGGGCTGCTGGAAGAACACGGCCTGCGAGGCGCTCGGGAAACCGGTCGAGGTGACCAGGTCCTGGTAGCCGTCGCCGTCGAGGTCAGCGATGGCGATGGAGCCCGCACCATCGGGGACGCTCAGGATGAAGTGAGTCCAGGCCCCGTTGGCTTCTCGGAGAAAGACGGTCAAGCCAAGCGCTCCCGCTGCGACGAGCTCCTGGTCGCCATCGCCGTCGAGGTCGCCGATCGCCACGCCTCTAGGCGCGTCCGTCAAGCCCGGCCCGCCCAGCCCCAGCGGCGGGCCGAATCTCCCCGGCTCGGTCTGGAGGAAAACGTTCAGAGTGCTCTCGAGGAAGTTGGTCGAGACGAGGTCCCGATCGCCGTCGCCGTCGAGATCGCCGCTCACGACGCGATCGAACTGGAACCCCCCCTGAGTTCCCTCCAACACGATGGGCGGAGCGCCGAAGCTCCTTGGCGAGCCTTGCAGGAGGACCGAGATGTCGTTCAGAGCCGAGACGAAATCCTGGTCGCCATCTCCGTCCATGTCGCCGATCGCGACGTCCACGGAGAAAGTCTGCGTCGGCCTCTCGGGGGGGCCGAAGCTCCCCGGCTCCGCCTGGAAGCACAGGAACGTGGCGGACCCATCCGTTGCGACCAGGTCCGTGGCGCCATCACCGTTCAGGTCGCCCAGCGCGGCGGAAAACGCCGCGCTGCGCGCGGGCAGAAGCCCGGCCGGTTCCCTCGCGAAGACTCCGGGCGCGTCCTGGAAGAAAGCTGTCTCCCCGGACGAGAAGTCTTGATCGCCATCGCCGTCCAGGTCGCCGATCATGAGCTGGCTGCTGAACGCCGTGGTCAGCTCGATCGGCAGCGAATAGCTCCCCTTCGCTTGCTGGAAGTAGACGGCAAGACCCTCGGTTGAGGAGGAGTGCGACAGGATGTCCTGGTCGCCGTCACCGTCGAGGTCCCCGACTGCCACCGACGTGGGGAAGAAGACGCTGAACGGGTCGCCGATGAGCTGCGGAGATCCGAAGCTCCCCGGCATCTCCTGGAAGAAGATCGTTGGACCCGCCGCCAACATCGAGAGGGCATCCAGATCGCCGTCGCAATCGAGATCGGCGACCGCCACCGAGCGGGCGAAAAGACTGCGGGCAGGAGCCCCAATGGCCTGCGGGACTCCGAACACACCCGGCGACTCCTGGAAGAAGATGGCGGTTTCGAGGTCGCTCGTCGCGAGGATGTCCTGATCGCCGTCACCGTCCAGGTCGCCGATCGCGAGGATATGTGCCCGCCCGGGCAGGGTTTGAGGAGGTCCGAAGCTCCCGGATGCCTCCTGGAAGAAGAGGGTCGGGCTCTCGCCGTCGTAGCTCGTGACGGCGATGTCCAGGTCGTGATCTCCGTCCAGATCGCCCAGCGCCACGAAGCCGACATTGAACAACACGCCAGGGCCGTTCACCTCGAGCGGCGGCGACCGGAAGCTCTCCGGCTCCTCCTGGAAGAAGATGTTCAGCCGGTCTCCATCGCTCCCTCCCGCTCTCACCAAGACGATGTCCTCGTCGCCATCGCCATCGAGATCCCCGACCGCCGAGTAGGACGTTTGGGAGGAATCGCCGAGGAGTTGCGGCTCGATCTCCAGCGCATGGCGGACTCTCTTGGTCGCCGCCGCCTCAGCCGGCGGTCCGCGCTCGTCATCCCGGCCCATCGCTCGCAGGAAGACCGAACCCGTGTGTGCCTCCGTGCTGTCCCACACGAAGCGCGCAACCACGCCCTGCGGGCTCGCGTGCACGAGCGTGCCCAGCGCAATGCGCCAGGGTTGGTTCGGCACGGGCTGGGGATCGAAAGGAGGATCGACGACCGCGCGCTGCACGCGCAGTGCTTGCGGATCGAGCGCAAGAATCGTCCGACGCTGCTCGATCCCGCCCGCGACCAAAAGCTCGTTCTCTCCGGGTACCGCCGCGAGCCGGAGCCCGTCCGGGCCACTCGCCACGCCGGCGATTCCGCTCGCTTGCGGGCTCCCGATGGCAAAGGCGGCGTTCCCGCCCTGCGCGCCGAGATCGATGCCCATGAGTTGCTCCCCACCGCCCGGCACGCCCGTCACCACGAGAAGGCGCGGTCCCGTGCCCTCGAAGACGAGGGCGCCCGGCTCGACGAGCTCGCCCGCCTGTCCCGCGGTCTTCACCGCGACCGGAGTCCGGTCGTGTGAGTCGAGGTCGAACGCGAGGATACGATTCGCTCCGCGCTCGCTCACGAAACAGCGATTCGGAGCCAGGGGATCGATCACGACTCCCGCCGGCGCGGCAAGGCCGCGCAGGAGCGGCGCGAGACGTGGCGCGAGAGGATTCCCGTAGTCGATCTGGTAGAGGGATGAGCCGACGGTGAGGAGCACCGTGGTTCTGCCGCGGCTCGCGAGCCCGCGCACTGGACCCGGCTCGCTGCCGTCGGACACCGCGAGCTCGGTGACCGCGCCGCTCGCGCGCTCCACGCGCTCGAGTCGCCACGTCCCGGCCACATCCGAGGCGACCAACACGGCTCGCCCGCCGCGCTCCATCGCTAGCGCACTCGGCGCGCCGGGGCCCGAGGCCAGGATCGAGCCTGCGGTGGGCAGCACCGCTCCCGTCGCCAGCTCGATCTCGCGCAGGCGCCAGGAGCTGCCTGGGGCATCGAGCACCAGCGCGCTCAGCCCGTCGCCCACTGGCAGCGCCGCCACCGGCCCGGCCAGCGGATTCGTGCTCCATGTAGGCGTGATCGGTGCCGGGATCGACGAGGGGCGAAGGAGCTCGAGCGCCTGGCTCGCGAGCCCGTAGGCGAGGGCCCAGGCCTCGCTCGTGGCGAGCTCGGGCAGGCGCACGGAGCTCGCGTCGAGCGGCACTGTCTTCCCCTGCGCGTAGTGCGGGAACTCCGTGCAAACGTGCTTCTCACGCCGCTGCGCCGGATCGGCCAGGAGCGCATCCAGACCAGCCACGTCGGCGGGCAAGTCTGGGAACGCCTCGCCCTCGCGCCGCCATTGCATGACCAGCTGCACGAGATCGCCCTCCTCGTCGATCACGCGCACGGGCACCGGGATCCCGCGCAGCTCGTCGGGGTTGGAGATCACGGCGTCGTTCAGGAGCTGCACGATCGGCTCCGCGTTGTTGTCGACGTGCAGGAGCGCGCTCTCGAGCGGCGCGCTGATCCCGATCGGGTCGCCGTTCAGGGCGAGCGTGCCGTCATCGGCGGTCACGCGCAGCAGCACGTCGTCGTCGCCGTCGGCGAGGTCTACGTTGGTGTTCCAGAAGAACGAGAGCGTGACGCCGGCCGGGTCGGTCTCGACGCCGCCGGGGAACACGCCCGCGGCGGTGGCGGGCTGCCACACTCCCGGCGCGTCGCTCGTGCGGCGCCACTCGACGTCGATGGCGACCACGTCGGAGGAGCTGTCGCTCACCCCCAGGCGCACCTCGACGTTGCCCGAGGATTCGGACGGGTCGGCCGGGTCGGTGGGCATGGGCTCGACCAGCAGCACCACCGGCGGATCGTTGCCGATGCCGAGGCGCAGACTGCCGCCGCTGATCGGCGTGCCGTTCGGGTGGCGCACGATGAGGTCTACGTTGGGCTCGAACTCCGGGCCGCCGAACTCGGGCTCGGCCGCGAAGTTCCAGGTGAGGTCGCTGCTGCCGGCGGGGAGCTGCACCTGGTTGCCGTTCACGCCGTTGCCGTTCACGCCCGTGAGGGCCGTCATCGGCTTCTCGCTCGCCGGGCAGCGCGAAGAAGAGCTGGGCCGTGACGCCCGCGAACCTGCGCCTCGAGGCGAGCGCGGGCGAGACCTTCGGGTTCACGACCTGGAAGGCCGTGAGCGTCGGCGCGGCCCCGCCCCCGCTGTCGTTCGAGCCGGCCACGATC
>JABFRZ010000435.1 GCA_013140785.1 Planctomycetota bacterium
AGTTCGCGGTGAGCGCGCGCGCGGGCGGCTTCGCGCCGGCGCTGCTCCAGAGGCTCTACGGCCGCGCCGGAACCGTGCGCATCGACTTCGTCCTCGAGCAGGCGGGGGCGGGCTTGCGCGGGATCGTGCGGGACCCACGGGGCCGGCCCGTCGCCGGGGCAATCGTCGCGGTCGGCGCTCCGAGCGGGCACGTCGAGGAGGATCCGGAGCACCCGGGCCAATACCTCGAGGCGCGCGGTCTCCGCGTCGAGGAGACCGACGAGCAGGGCCAGTTCTTCGCGGCCGGCGCGCGCACAGACTTCGGACTGTCCGTGGCCGTCCAGGCGCAGGACTATCCGATCGCGGTCGCCAACGTGTCTGCCGAGGAGGGCTCGACGGCCTTCGTCGAGATCGAGCTCACCGCGCCTGCGGTGCTCGCGGGCGTCGTGCGCACGTCCACCGGCGAGCCAGCGGCCGGCGTGAAGCTGACGACGACCCAGTGCGACGGGGCGAGAGCGCATGAAGTACCCTTCCGCTTGCCACAGACCACGAGCGACGGCGCGGGGCGCTATCGGCTCGAGCTCTTGCCGCGCGCCAGCGTGTTGCGTCTGGATCCGGCCCCGGGATCGGCAGGCGGGCCCACCGTCGTTCCGCTCGCGCTGGGTCCTGGCGAGACGTCGCGCGATCTCGTCCTGGCCGAGGACGATTCGATCCGCGGTTTTGTGGAGGTGCCGCCCGGAACTTCGCTGGACGGCTGGTTCGTACGCGCCCTGGATCTCACCGGCACGGACAGCCGCTTGAAGATGGCGCCGCGCCCTAAGATGGCGCCGGTCGGGCCGGACGGTCGCTTCGTCCTCGACGACTGCGGGCGGCCGCCGTACCGGGTCGAGCTGTACGCCGCGCGGGATCGGCCCGTGCTGCACAGGGACGACGTCGGGCCGGGGCCCGAGCTCGTGCTCGTGACCGAGGCGCTCGGCTCGATCCAGGGCGAGTTCGTGGACGCGGCCGGACTCTTGCCGGCGGGAGCGAGCCCGGACATCCGCGTCGCTCTGCGCGAAGAAGTCACGCACTCGCCGACGCGGGACGAGGCAGGACGGTTCGACTTCGAACTCATGCGAGCGGGTCGCTACTCCTTCACGGTCGAGCACGCCGAGCGGGTGCTGTTCGCCACCTGGGTCGAGCTCGCGCCGGGCGAGCTCGTGGACCTCGGACGGATCGAGACCGCGCCGCTCGGGTCGCTCGTGCTCGATCTCGATCCGTACCCGAGCAGAGGCATGAGCGGTAGGGTGCTCGACGCCGGCCTAGGTCAGGTTGCCGTGCTCGAGCTCGTCGACGGACGGCCGGGCGTGTCCGCGCTCCCGCCGGGAGAATGGCTGCTCGACCTGGAGGCCGAGGGCACCGGGCGGATCAGCGCGCCGTTCTCGATCCGGCCCGGCGAGCGCACGGAGCTCCGGCTCCCGACGGTGCCGGGCGTGGAGCGCTCGCTCTGCTTCCGCATGGATCGACGCGAGTGGAACGTCCTCACGGTCGAGCTGCGTGACGCACGCGGTGGCCAGGTGTTCGCGCGCCGGGTCCTGCGCTCCTACTTCCCGGCCGCCGGCCTCGGACCGAGTCTCCTGGTTGCCTTGCCCGTGGGCACGTTCAAGCTCGAGGCCGAGACCGACACCGGGCTCGCCCTGCGCACCACCTTCGACGTGCCCGCGCTCCTGCCGCAGGAGTCCGCGCTCGAGTTCGAGTTGCGCTGAGCGTTCCCCCGGTTCCACACATCCACACGCACGACATCGAAGCAGCCCGACGCACTCGAGGCTCTCCCCATGAAGCTCTACCTCCTCAAGCTCAGCCTCGGCACCGCGCTCGCCCTCGCCTCCTTCGCGTCCGGCCCCGACGAGGTGCGCTATGCGCCGGAGAAGGGACTCAAGGTGACGCGCACCTGCGAGACGAGCGGCGAGTTCGAGCTCGAATCGGAGAGCGTCACCGTCGACGGCGAGGAGCGCCCCGTTCCGGGGAATCCCAGCGGCTCGCTCAGCATCGAGGAGAAGACCGTCGTGTCCGACGAGCTCGTGGCCGTCGGCAGTGGCCGGCCGGAGAAGCTCGCGCGCACCTTCGACGAGCTGCACAAGCAGCAGACGATCTCTGGGACCGGGCCCGACGGCGAGGTCATGGAGCAGACCCAGAAGTTGACCTGCGACCTGGAGGGCAAGCGCGTGGTGTTCACCTCGAATGCCGACGACAAGCGCTTCGACGTGCAGGCCGCGGCGGACCAGAAGCTCGACGCCGAGCTCCTCGACGGACTGGACGAGGACATGGACCTGCGCGCCTTCCTGCCGGACAAGCCGGTCGCCAAGGGCGATTCCTGGGACGTCGAGCCGGCGGCCTTCCACGCCGTGCTCTGGCCCGGCGGCCGGCTCCCCTTCCACGACGCAGACAAGCACGAGCCGGACGCCATTGAGCACGAGCTGAACGCGGCGCTCTACGCCTCGCTGGACGGCGACGCCAAGGTGACCTACGCGGGCCAGCGCGAGGAGGACGGCGTGAAGGTATTCGTGCTGCACGTCAAGGCCGACCTCTCGCGCACCGGCGAGTCCGTGCCATCGAGCGAGTACACGAGCGAGCACGGCGGCACGCCGGGCACCAAGGTCAAGCTCGAGTTCACCACGCAGGCCGAGGGCGACCTGCTCTGGTCCGTCGAGCACGCGCACCTGATCTCGCTGACACTCGAGGGTAAGGCCACTGTCACGCAGGGCGTCTCGTACCCAGTGCGCGGGCAGTTGGTCGAGCAGGTCAAGAAGTTCTCCGGGACGACGCGCTACTCGTTCGCGGTCGAGCGGGGCGACTAGCTAGTTCAGCACCCAGGGCTGGACACCGTGGGATGAAACTCGGCCAACTGAGGTCAACCCGGCGACGGCACGGAGGTCGGCCCACGCATTGGTGCCGCGAGCCCGTTAGCTAGTTTGACCGGGGACTTCGCGAGCACACCGTACTGTTGCCAAGGGGCCCTCGGGCCTCCGGAGCACGCTCCCTAGAATCCGAAGACGTGAGTCCCACGCCGCCGCCGGCCTTCCCAAGGAGGCCGAATGGAAGTCGTTCATCCCCGTTGCGCAGGCCTGGACGTCCACAAGGACGTGATCGTGGCCTGCGTGCGCCTGGTTGGTCCGGACGGTGTTCAGCAGGAAGTCCGCAAGTTTGGCGCGACGAGCGCGGAGTTGCTGACTCTCTCCGAGTGGCTGTCGGAGTGCCGTTGCACTCACGTGGCCATGGAGGCGACCGGCGTCTACTGGAAGCCGGTCTGGCATGTGCTCGATGGCGCCTTCGAACTCGTGCTCGGGAATGCGGCGCACATCAAGAACGCCCCCGGTCGCAAGACCGACGTCAACGACGCCACGTGGATCGCCGATCTCCTGGCGCACGGGCTGATCCGCTCCAGCTTCGTGCCACCACGGCCCATCCAGGAGCTGCGGGACCTGACGCGCACTCGCAAGCAACTGGTGTGAGAGGTTGCCCAGCACACGCTGCGCATCCAGAAGACGCTCGAGGACGCCAACGTGAAGCTCTCGAGCGTCATCAGTGATGTCCTCGGACAGAGCGGGCGCGCCATCCTCGACGCGATCGGCGCGGGAGAAGACGAGCCGAAGGCTCTTGCAGCTCGCGCCTCGTCGCGCGTAAAGGCTTGCAAGGAAGTCCTCGCGGAGGCGCTCCAGGGCCGGATCCGAGACCACCACAGCTTCATGATCCGCTCTCACCTGCGCTTGATCGACGCGATCCGAGAGGAGGTGGCAGGGATCGACGAGCGCATCGGCGAACACCTGAAGCCGTTTCGTGGAGCCGTCGAACTCCTGACGACCATCCCGGGCATCAGCGACATCGCCGCCCACGTCCTCCTCGGCGAGATCGGCGACGACATGAGCCGCTTTCCCAGCGCGGGGCACCTGGTCTCGTGGGCCGGCCTCTGTCCCCGCAACGACGAAAGCGCCGGCCGTCGAAGGAGCACGCGCCTTCGGGCTGGCGCTCCCTGGCTCAAGACCGTGCTGGTCCAGGCCGCCTGGGCCGCATCCCGCAAGAAGGACAGCTTCAAGGCCCAGTTCCACCGCATCAGCATGCGCCGGGGACCCAAGAAGGCCGTCGTCGCAGTCGCCGCATCGATCCTCACCGCCGCCTACTACATGCTCCAGCGCGGCGTCCTCTTCGAAGACCTCGGCGCAAACCACTTCGATCGTCGCGACAAGGACAAGGTCGCCAAGCGCCTCATTCGCCGGCTCGAAGAACTCGGCCTCCAGGTCGAGGTGAAGGCCGCTTCCTAACTGACCCAGACCCTGACTGTGGGGGTTGTTTCTCCCTAGCGCCGGCCCCCGCTGCGCGGCGGCGCTCCTTCTTGAACACCAGCAGGTGATTGAAGCCGCGCAGGAAGAAGTTCTCCTCCGCCGCGGCGCCGTGGAAGACGGGCTGCTCGAGCTTGCGGCTCCCGCGACCGCCACGTCGACGGGGCGGAAGCGCCGCCTGAGCAGGGCGTAGAGCTCCGCGCCGATGCCCACGAATCCGCGCTTCTTCTTGAACGTGGCGAGCGCTGCCGCGCCGGGGTCGGGGAGAAACGCGCGCTCCTCTCATCGTTCATTCGCTCCACCGTCGGGGTGGAACGGAGTCTAGCAACCCCCGATGGTGGAACTCAGTCTTGGCATCCAGCTCGCGGTCCCGCTTCGCCGTTCCATGCGTTCCACCCCCTGTTCTGGCACTTCGCTGAGTCGAGGAACTGACAAGTAGCAGCGGTCTTGAGAACCGCGAGCCCGAGCCGGAACATCCAGGAACGCAAGTAGTTGCGGCCGCGCCTTCTGAGCTGCCAGCAGATTCGTCACAACCCCGAGCTCGCGCCCGGGACTCGGAGGTCGGAGGCGTCCCGCGGTTCCATGCCGAAGCTCGGACCAATGGACCAAGCCCGATCAAAGGGCTTCGAGGAATGTCAGAGATTGCCAATCATTGACAACTCGGCTAGACTGTCTCCCATGAACGTCAACCTCACCCCCGAGCTCGAGGCCCTTGTCCAGCGCAAGGTGGCGTCTGGCCTCTATAACAACCAGAGCGAGGTCGTGCGCGAGGCCCTGCGGTTGCTCGCGGACCAAGACCGCCTGCGCGAGGCCCACAACGAGAAGCTCCGGGGGGCACTTGCCGAGGGCCTTGCGCAGGCCGATCGCGGGGAACTCTTGGAGGGCCCTGACGTCGTCGCAGAGGTTCGGGAATCCTTGCGGCGGCGCAAGAAGTCTGACAAGAAGAGCGGGTGACCACCGCCTATCGTCTCACACCGAAAGCACGCGAAGGCTTCCACCGCATCGCCTTTTACGTCGAGGAGCGCTTCGGCCGTGAAGTCGCCGAGCGCGTGGTCACTGATCTCGAGAACGGCTTCGAGCTGCTGGCAAGAAATCCCGACATCGGGCACCGTCGAGAAGACCTCACCCCTGACGAGCGCGTTCTGTTCTGGTCGGTCGGCCCGACGCTGATCGCCTATCGCTCCAACCCGGAATGGCTGGAGGTCCTCTTTGTTGAACGCGGTGACATCGACTGGGAGAGGTTGCTGACGGAACGCTTGGATTAGGGCGCCGACACCGGCGATTGCCGGCCACCTGCTGAGCCAGCGAACAGTCAAGTGCCACGCTCGGCGCATGGCAGTTGCTTGTTCGGGGTCCGGGATCTCCTTCCTCGCAACCTCCGTCCATCCAACGCCTTCACGCGGACATTGGCCCCTGCTCCCCGGCCGGATTTGGTGTGGATACACGTGGACATCCACACGCTCGAGAGCATGCACCGCGAACGCGCCCTTCAGCGCAAGTCCGCTAGCGACAACACGTTAGATGGTGGGCCACACTGGATTTGAACCAGTAACTTCCACGCTGTGAAGGTCGCATGGGCCAACCGTCTCCGAGCAACGTAACCCTCGGGATTGAAGGAACTTCAGTCACCCTAGCGACGAACCTTGTCAGTCGCAAGCGGTCGCGCCAGGTCGCACTCACAGGCATGCGGTCGCACGGAAAACGTGGACGATCCACACCTGATCGCCGGAGGTCCCTGACCTTCCCTGGAGAAAGTGGACACCCCAGATGGCGCGGAATGCGCCAGGATGTCCACGATGTCGAAGAGAAACCGACGCAGCTATAGCTCCGAACAGAAGGCCGATGCGGTCAACCTGGTCCGCA
>JABFRZ010000247.1 GCA_013140785.1 Planctomycetota bacterium
CATCGTGCTCGTGGGCAAGGATGACGCGCGCGCTGTCCCACACGGTGACCCAGCGCAACACGCGCGCGTCATCCTTGCCCACGAGCACGATGCGATCGCCGCCCCAGCCGCTCGAGATGTCGTTGGTGAACGCGAGGCTCATCAGACTCATCGGGTTGCTGAAGTCGGTGTTGTCGCGCGCGCCCGGCGGCGTGGTGATGATCCCGAGCGCGAGCTCGCCAAGCGTGTCTTCGCGCAGCACCTTCCAGCCGTCGTCGAGTCCCGCTGTGTCGAACGTGATGCGCCGCGGCTCGTCGATCTCCCCTTCCTTCCAGTACTTGTCCGGGTGCAGGACTTGCTCGGTCGAGCGCGGTGGCCTCTCGAACGCCGTGCGGACGGCCGCGCCGTCGAGCGGCTTGGACGCAGCCGCGATCAACGAGGTCGTGCGCGCGAGAAACGCAGCCCCGCCCGAGTACACGGCCATCATCGGCTTCCACAGCCAATCGGGTGCGCCGGCCATCGACGCGAGTTCGTTGACCTGCTTCTCGCTGAGCGCCGACATGTCGATCCCTCCCTTGCCCGACGTCATCGCTTCCACCATCCATTGCGTCATCACGGCGGTACCCGCGCCCTCGACCACGGCTTGGAACGCCATCGTCGCGTCGGAGTCTGGGCCGACGCGCTCGAGCGTGGCGTCGATGCCGAACAACTGATCGTCGAGCGCGTGATCGAGCTCGTGCGCGAGCGTGATCTTGGTCAGCGGGACGGGCAGCTTGTCCATCAGGCTGAACGAGTCGCTATCGGGGTCGTAGAAGCCACCGACTTGGCTCTCGAGCAGCGCGTAGGTCCGCGCGCGCAGGTCCATGTCGTGCGGCACGACCCCGAGCATCTTCGCGATCAGCTCGTCGGCCGCGCGCTTCTCGGGTGTCTCGGTCTTGGCCTCGCGCAGCTTGATGTAGTCGAGTAGCTCGGCCTTGGTGCTGACCTTGACCGCGACCGGCCGCAGGAACTTCTCGCCGCGCAAGCGCTCGATGTCGGCCATGATCTCGCGGCTGACCTTCTCGAGCTCCGCCTGGGTCCACTTCGTCGCCGGCTCTTCCAGTGGCTCGCGCGCGTCTTGTGGCGCGGTGGTTTGGATCGCGGCATACGCACGCGCTTCTGGTCGAGGCGTCGCGCACGCGACCAGGCAAGAGAACGCGCCCAGCGCGAGGGTTTCGGTGGTCAGCATGCGCGACAAGATAGCCTCGCACGATCCACAACTCGCGCTCGGTGCCCCCGTCGAGCCCGAGACCGAGGCAGTACCCCTCGCCGTAGATGCTCCGGAAAGTCCCTTGACGAATCGTCACGTTGCGCATAGCCGGCTTCGAATCGTGGCGGAGGTTCTTTGGCGATCCTCGGCTCGGTCCAATTCGCAGTTGCGCCGTCCATAACTCAGGGCGTCGGATATCTTGGCCCTTCGCGACGCGAAGTAATTTCGCGGTCGTTGGTCCTCCCGCTGCGAAGCACCAGGATTCGACAACATGAGTTCTCTCTTGCTGCGAGCCGGGCGGCGCGCGCTCGTCTGCGCGCTCCTCGCGCTGGCCGTCCCGCCTGCCCTTGCACAGCTCCCGCGGAACCCGCAGGAACCGAGGAACCTGCTCTCGAACGGCGGTTTCGAGAACCCGGCGGTCCCGGCCAGCGCCGGCCAGAGGCTGGTATCCGCCGGCGCCTGGACCGCGGAAACGGGCACGATCGAGCTACGGAATGGCCTGGGATCGCTGCCGGCCTTGGAGGGCAATCAGGTCCTGGGCCTCAACTCGCTAGCTCGCATTCGCCAGACCTGCACAACCAAGCCGCTCCAGAGCTATGCGCTGAGCTTCGCCTATTCACCGCTCTCGGAAGCGGCGCAGGTTTCTTTCGAGGTCTGGTACGCGGGGGTCCTGAAAGAAACCGTCGTCGTGCCTGGCGGGGGCCCCTCTGCCTGGGCCAGGAAGAGCTATCCGGTCGTCGGGATCGGCAATGACGACGCGCTGGAGCTCCGCTCCCTGGCAAGTAATACGGTCGGAGTGCTGATCGACGACTGCAGCCTGATCCCCTACTCGCCGTCATCGTCGGATCAGCTCCTGCGCAACGGCAACTTCGAGGAGGACCCGCGGCTCCCCGCCGGAGGCACGATCGAGAACCCGGTCTACGTCGGCTGGTCCACGGGGCGGCACTACGACATCCTCGCGCACGACCTCGGGCTCGCCGGCAACGGGTACGACGGCAAGAACGTGATCCATCTGCGCGAGAAGCGCGCCATCTACCAGCAGGTGTACGTGGTGCCCCTGCAGAGCTATCAACTGACCTTCGCCTACTCGCCGAACCCCGGGGACGACCGGCAACGCAGCTTCACGGTGAGCTTCGGCGGGCAGCTCCTCGAGACGATCACGGTTCCGCTCGCACCCACGATCGCCTGGAGCGTGCGCACGTACTCGGTCTCGTCGGTCGCCCCGCTGGCGTCGGTAGAGTTCAAGGACCAGAGCGACGGCCCCGTCGGGTGCTTCCTCGACGCCGTGCGCCTGGTCGGCCCCGTGCCCGAGCCGGAGACCGCCGGACAGGTCTCCCGGCACTGGACCCTGTCGCGCGGGACGGCCATCCCGCTCAACCCGGAAGCGATGTTTGCGCGCGGCATGACCCCGCTCGGGGACCTCGACGGCGACGGCGTGAAGGACCTCGCCATCGGCTCGGTCGGAGACGACGACGGCGCCGAGAACGCGGGCGCGGTCTGGATCGCCTTCCTGAACGCCAATCGCTCGGTGCGGGCGAGCCAGAAGATCAGCGAATCCCAGGGCGGCCTGGTGGCCGACCTGCAGAAGGACGACGGCTTCGGGCGCGCGCTCGCGAGCATCGGCGACCTGGACGGCGACGGCATCGTGGACCTCGCGGTGGGAGCGAACGAGGACGACACCGGAGCGCACAACGCCGGCGCTGTCTTCGTCCTGTTCCTGACGCGGCAAGGAACCGTTCGCGCCCAGCACAAGATCACGGCCTCCAGCGGCGACAACCTCGACTACGTGCCGATCTTCGAGTCCAACTTCGGAGCCGCGCTCGCCGGGATGGGTGACGTCGATGGCGACGGGATTCCCGACATGGCAGTCGGCTCGCGCTACGGGGACTCGGTGCAAGTCTGCTTCATGCGACGCGACGGCACCGTGCGGGCCTCGAAGAACATCACCTATGGCCTGAACGGGTTCACCGACACGGTCACATCCGTCTCCGACTTCTTCGGGATGTCGTGCGCCAACATGGGCGACTTCGACCAGGACGGCGTGAACGACCTGCTGGTCGGCGCCTTCGGACGGCGGGTCCATTTCATGGTCTACGTGGGCGGGCAGTACCTGATGCTCCTGAACCGCGACGGGACCGTGAAGCGCTGGTTCTACTACGGGTACGAGAACATCAACTCGCGTACGCAGACGCTGGGCGTCAACTACAACTTGGGCACGTCGTGCGTGGGCCTCGGGGACGTGGACGGCGACGGCGTGCTCGACCTCGCCACGGGAGCCCAACGTGAGGGCGCGATCTCCGGCCTCGAGCGCGAGCAGAGCACGAACACGGGCGCGGTCTACGTCCTGCTGCTCAACGCGAACGGGACGATCAAGACTTGCCAGCGGCTCGGCGACCGGGCGGGCGGCTACAACGTCCGCATCAGCGACGGGGTTCGCTGGGGCGAGTCGCTGGCTTCCATCGGTGACTGGGACGGCAACGGCGTGCTCGAGGTCGCGCTCGGCTCGCGCTTCGTTTCCGGCACCGGCGCCGTCTACTTCCTCGAGCTCCTCGGGCGCAGCCAGGACCTGCCGCGGGCGGACTTCTCGGGCGCGCCACTGACCGGCCAGGCCCCGCTCGCGGTGCAGTTCAGCGACCTCTCCAGCGGGCCGGTCTCGGAATGGTCCTGGGATTTCGGCGACGGGACGGGCTCCAGCACGCGCACCCCGAGCCACACCTACGCCGCGAGCGGCCTCTACACCGTGCGCCTCACCGTGCGCAGCTCCGCCGGCGCCAGCAACACGAAGACCCTCGCCGATCTGGTGAACGTCACGCCCGGCGGCCCAACGGGCGGGGTGGTCAAGCTGGGCTGCGGCGTGAATCCCGCGACGAGCTTCTCGATCCTCTCCGGCAGCCCGCGCATCGGCACGACCATCACCTTCGGCATCGACAACCCCTTCGGGACACAGGCGCCCGGTTCGATCCCGATCCTGGTGGCTTCGTGGACAGCCAGCACCAGGTTCCCGTGCGGCACGCTACAGCCCAACCGAGGCATGGCGGCACCGCGCACGAGCGGCGAGCTCTTGATCGCCACTCCGCTGGCCTTCTCCCGCCGAGGGGCCGCCTGGATCGGGCCAGGCAACCCGGCTCCCGTCTCCTATGCGATCCCAAACAACGCGAGCTTCCTGGGCCGCACCCTGTACGTGCAGGGCAGACTGCAGGACGGGTCGCCGGGCGCATTGATCCCGCTGTCTTTCGCAGACGGCTACGCGCTCACCTTCGGACCCTGAGCTCCGCCCGGGAACTCGGTGACGGTCATCCCGCTCTCGTCCGTCGCACCTCGGTGACCCCCGGCGTCAGGGTAGTTGCCGCCGGGGGAGCTCCGGCTGGCGCGAGGAGCGGAGGGGGCGCACGTCGCTCATGCTCTCGATGCATCCTGTCCGGGATGACGCTCGCCAACTTCGACTTCTTCTTCCAGCCGGGGATCGAGCCCGGCCGCATCGACGCGCTCGCAACCTGCAGCTTTCCCGTCGCGGCCTGATCATGAACGCGCACTCCGACTCCCAAAATGGTCGGCGGCCGGGCTTTCGGACACCACCCGCGCGTCGCTGCCGATGATCCAGGTGTGGGCTAAGCGCCAACGATCTAGCTCGAGGTGCGCGAGCTGCATCGAGTTAGTCTCGGTCGGCCCGAGGGCGGAGACGCCCTTACCGAGGCATGTTGGCACTGATGCGTTCGATCATGCCCCGAAGCACCGCTATCTCGCGTCTCATGTCCGTGAGCTGTTGAATAGCCTTCCCCGAATCCGCACCCACACCTTCCCCGGCGGGATCCAGTGGCAACTCTCTGGTCGGCTGATCGCCGCCACGCCAGCGTCCAAGCTCGCTTCCATACCAAGCGTACGCGATACCCGCTGAGCCCTTGGGAAGCTTCAGTGATCGCTTCGGCGAGGGTGGGATATTCACGACAATGCCGCTCGGGGGTGGACCCGTGATTCCACCTTCCCTGGTCCAATGGCTGAACAAATGGGTGTAGAACGGGTTAACGGACACAGAACCCCGTGCCGTCACCAACTGGTCCGCATGCTGGGTGACTATGAGTCCCAAGCTGCCAATGGGATCCGGGGTCGCAGACTCCACGAAGCTGATGTTGTCCAGCGGCAAACGCGAATCGATATCCATGGCCCGCACGGACCACGCTGCGTCGTCGTTCACGGGACCGCCAGCCTCATGATAAACGGCGATCGAGTCGAGTGGCTTTTCCGTCATCACGATGCGAGGCGCGTGCGTGTACCGCCAAGCAACGCGGAAGACGGGGTTTCCACCCTGGAACATCTCCCAGCGCGCGAACCTCCAGTAATACTCACTAGGAGGGCTCTTATCGAGCTTGAAAGGACATACCTGCGGAAACGACTTCCAACCCGGTTGCACGGATTGCCAACTGGGTACCAGGAGGGCTGCCTCCTCAAGGTCGACAAAGCCCTGATAGGAGCCCTCCCCTGGTTCTGACACCCTGGCATACCGGGTGAAGTTCTTACCCAGCCGCCAACCCTGCCGGATATCTTCGGGGCTGATCGAATTGGTCTCAATCATGTCCGTCATGATTCTTTTCCCTCCGCAGCTCTTAGTCACACCCTGGCGACGCCTGTTTCGGGCTCCACTGGGGTACGGTAGCCAGCGTAGTCGTACCCTCCAAGACAAATGCGCCAGTCGAGGACAAGATGCTCCACCTTTCGGGAAGCGCGATGCTGTCTGTGTCCGTGCCCGAGAGCGTCTCTGGGGCCCGCGGCCAATGCGTAGTCCTCCACGTAGGATGGCGGTAACCCCCACCTCCCGGGGGCTTCCGCCCCCGGAACGCCGCGCTGCGCTCGAGCTCCGCAGGGCTCCGCTCCGCGCGGCTCCCCCGACTGGGGAAGGGAGGACCCTTCCCCAGCACCCCATCCCC
>JABFRZ010000592.1 GCA_013140785.1 Planctomycetota bacterium
CGCCCGCCATCCAAGCTACGGGGTCTTTGGCTCTTACCCCGACAGGTCTGTCTCCTGCTGAACACGTCAGCCTTTCCTGGACGCACTGATCGCCCTGCACGCTGAACTGCACCAGCGCGAAGCCGCGCTTCTCCTTCCCCTGCCGGAACGCGCGCTCGAGCACGCGATACGTCCGCGGAGTCCTGAGCCACGGCAAGCCGCGCCGGATCCGCAGCACGACGTGACACACGCCGCGGACTTCAGGTCGAGCCGAGTGCGGGACGTTCGAGCGCCGACGAGTGACGGAACTCTTCATGATGTTGGACTCCTCGCGGCGGACTGACCGCTTCTGATCCTGACCGAGTGCGAGCGCGTTCCCCCATTGCTCGCGACAACTCTAAGACGCGCGCAGTCGCTCGATCGTTCGCGGGTTCCTCGAACAATATCTGCCGAGCCTCGATTGCTCCCGACTCCCGCGCGCTTGCACTCGTCGCTCACTTCGTCGATCTCGAGCCGAGCATGCCGCTCGACCCGACGTCGCCGCGCGAGCGTCGTTCGACACCGCGCTCGCCTAGGGAGTTCCGCGCGGGGCAGACCGATCGGCCTGGACGCGAGGAGGGCTCCGAAAGGCGCAGCCGAACCGTCGCTCCGCGAGGCGCGCCAGCGCCCTTGCGGTTCGGCTGCGCCTTTCGAATCTCTCCTCGCGTTTGCGCAGCCGGACCGGTCGAACGAGCCCCGCAGCGGAGCCGGGTCCCCTGGGCGAGCGCGACATCGGACCTGGGGCTGCCAGCTCGAGGCTCAACCGAAAGTAGCCGCGCCTCAACCGCGCGCGGCGCGCAGATACGCGAGCCATTCCTGGAAGTCGGCCGGCGGCACGCTCTCGAAGACGAGCCCCTCGCCCGTCACGGGGTGAGTGAAGCAGAGGCCAGCGGCGTGCAGCAGATGGCGTTCGATCGCGGGCGCACCGGCGGGCAGCGGCACGCGCGAGCGGCCGGTGTAGAGGCGATCGCCGACGAGGGGCAGCTCGATCGAGGCGAGGTGTACGCGGATCTGGTGCGTGCGGCCAGTGGTGGGGCGGCACTCGAGCAGGGCGAAGCGCCCGAAGCGTTCGCACACGCGGTAGAAGGTCTCGGCCGGTCGGCCCTCGCCTGCGGGCATCACGCACACCCGGTCGGCGTGCCGGCCCGAGCGCCCGAGCGGTGCGTTGATCCAGTCCGAGTCGAAGCGCGGCTCGCCGTGCACCAGCGCTAGATAGCGCTTCTCGACCGTGCGCGCGCGGAAGGCCGCGACCAGGGGCTCGGCCGCCGCCGCGCTCTTCACGATCACGAGCAGCCCGCTCGTGTCGGCATCGAGACGATGCACGATGCCGGGCCGGTCCTCGCCTTGCGGGCTTGGTAGCGCGCCGAAGCGCGCCGCGGCCAGCTCGGAGACGGTTCCGCCGCGCACGATCGTGGTCGGGTGGCTGAGCTGCCCGGCGGGCTTGTCGATCACGGCCAGGTGCTCGTCCTCGTACACGAGCACGAGCTCGCCCCCCACCGGCCCGCCGGCGCGCTCGCGCGAGCGCGGCACGTCGCGGAGCTCGATCTCTTGACCAGCTTCGAGCGGCTGGGACGCGCGAGCGGTGGGCGTGCCATCGACCCGCACCCCGCCGTCCTCGATCAGCTCCTTGAGGCGGGTCCGCGACAGGCTGCCCTCGAAAAGCTCGACCAGGGCCACGTCCAGGCGCGCCCCCGCCAGCTCGGGCGGGACTCGGAAGGTGCGCTCGGCCATCCGCTCACTATATTCTCCGCCCCCTGAACCGTGGTGGCCAACTGTGGTGGCCACGCCGCAGAGACACCCCTGACCCTGAACGAGAAGATGCTCCTTCCCCCCTTGCAGACCCAGTCCATCCACAAGAGCGAGCTCGACCTCGAGCTGCCCGACCTGTCGCAGGTGCAGTTCCTCGGAGTCCAGGGGGACACGCTCCTCCTGTTCGGGCTCGGGGTGTGCGTGCTCGGCCTCCTGTTCGGACTCGTCATCTACCGGAGGCTCGAGCGCCTACCCGTGCACCGCAGCATGCGCGAGATCTCCGAGCTGATCTACGCGACCTGCAAGACGTACCTGATCACGCAGGGCAAGTTCATCCTGCTGCTGGAGGTGTTCATCGGCTCGATCATGGTCGTGTACTTCGGCCTCCTGCGGCACATGCCGGCGGTCAAGGTCGCGACCATTCTCGCCTTCAGCCTGCTGGGCATCGCCGGTTCCTATCTCGTGGCCTGGTTCGGGATCCGCGTCAACACCTTCGCCAACTCGCGCACGGCCTTCGCGGCGCTGCGCGGCAAGCCCTTCCCCTGCTACGCGATCCCGCTGCAGGCCGGGATGAGCATCGGGATGCTGCTGATCTCGGTCGAGCTCTTGCTGATGCTGATGGTGCTGCTCTTCATCCCGCGCGACTACGCCTACCCGTGCTTCATCGGCTTCGCCATCGGCGAGTCGCTGGGCGCCTCGGTGCTGCGCATCGCGGGTGGCATCTTCACGAAGATCGCCGACATCGGCTCGGACCTGATGAAGATCGTCTTCAACATCAAGGAAGACGACGCGCGCAATCCGGGCGTGATCGCCGACTGCGTGGGCGACAACGCGGGTGACTCGGTCGGCCCGACGGCCGACGGCTTCGAGACCTACGGCGTCACGGGCGTGGCCCTGATCTCCTTCATCCTGCTGGCGGTGCCGGATGCGAACGTGCAGGCGCAGCTCATCGTGTGGCTGTTCGTCATGCGCATCCTGATGATCGTGGCCAGCGGGGCCTCGTACCTGCTCAACGAGGCCATCGCCAAGGCGCGCTATGCCGCCGCCGACAAGATGGACTTCGAGGCCCCGCTCACCTCGCTGGTGTGGCTGACCTCGGGCATCTCGGTCGCCATCACCTACGCCGCGTCGAAGCTGCTCATCGGCGAGCTCGGCGACGGCACGCTGTGGTGGAAGCTCTCGACCATCATCTCCTGCGGCACGCTGGCGGGCGCGATCATCCCCGAGGTGATCAAGATCTTCACCTCGACCAACAGCGCGCACGTGCGCGAATGCGTCGAGGCTTCCAAGGAGGGCGGCGCGTCGCTCAACGTGCTGGCCGGCCTGACGGCGGGAAATTTCTCGGCCTACTGGATGGGCATCGTGCTCGTGATCCTGATGGGCGGAGCCTACCTCGTGAGCGGGCTCGGCCTGGGCGACGTGCTGCCCGGGACCGCGACTCCGCTGATGCTCGCTCCGGCCGTGTTCGCTTTCGGCCTGGTGGCCTTCGGCTTCCTGGGCATGGGCCCGGTCACGATCGCGGTGGACTCCTACGGCCCGGTGACGGACAACGCGCAATCGGTCTACGAGCTGTCGCTGATCGAGAACGTCCCGAACATCAAGCAAGAGGTGCGACAGGAGTTCGGCTTCGCGCTCGATTTCGAGAAGGCCAAGGCACACCTCGAGGAGAACGACGGCGCCGGCAACACCTTCAAGGCCACCGCCAAGCCCGTGCTGATCGGCACGGCCGTGGTCGGCGCCACCACCATGATCTTCTCGATCATCATGGCGCTCACGCACGGCCTGACCGTGAACATGGACAAGCTGTCGCTGCTGCACCCGCCCTTCCTGCTGGGCCTGATCCTGGGCGGTGCGGTGATCTACTGGTTCACCGGCGCGTCGATCCAGGCCGTGGCGACCGGGGCCTACCGCGCGGTCGAGTTCATCAAGCGCAACATCAAGCTCGATGGCGCGGAGAAGGCCTCGGTCGAGGATTCGAAGCGCGTGGTGGCGATCTGCACGCAGTACGCGCAGAAGGGGATGCTCAACATCTTCCTAGTGGTGTTCTTCTCGACCCTGGCCTTCGCGTGCGTCGAGCCGTACCTGTTCATCGGGTACCTCATGTCGATCGCGCTCTTCGGTCTGTTCCAGGCGCTGTTCATGGCCAACGCCGGCGGTGCCTGGGACAACGCCAAGAAGGTCGTGGAGACCGAGCTGCGCGCCAAGGGCACGCCGCTGCACGCCGCCGTGGTCGTGGGCGACACGGTCGGCGATCCGTTCAAGGACACCTCCTCGGTGGCCATGAACCCGGTCATCAAGTTCACGACGCTGTTCGGACTCCTGGCGGTCGAGCTGGCCATCACCATGCCGGTCGGCGTCAGCCGCGCCCTGGCCGCGGTCTTCTTCCTGACCTCGACCGTCTTCGTGTACCGCTCCTTCTACGGGATGCGCATCAAGTCCGCGGCCTGAGAGGGGATCGAACCCGACAGCAGAGGGCCGCGCGCGAGCGCGGCCTTGCTGCTGAAACCGCCGCGTTCTGAAACCGCTCGGCCACGAGTCGGTACTTGCCCGGTGAAGGGAGCGCGGTCCGCACCGGCCGTGACTCCCGGTCTCCTCAACCGGAGGTTCCCATGGCTCTCCACGACGAACGCATCGTGCGCCGCTTCGTTGCCTTCGCCAAGAACTCGCCCTGGATCCTGATCGCCGTCGGGCTGCACGTGATCCTCGGCGCCGCGCTGAGCGTGGTGGTCATCCGCCACGAGCGGCAGAAGTCGAGCGCGTCTGCCACCGCGATCGCGGTTGGAACGACCCGCCAGGAGCCCGAGCTGGTGATCCCGCCGCCCGAGGAGATCGACCGCAGGAAGATCCCGGACAACGAGCAGGTCTACGAGCTCGTCAGCATCGAGGAAGAAGCCAACTTCATCCCGAGCGAGGAGCTGCCCGAGGAAGTGGACTACGCCGAGCCGATCGGCGACCCGACGGGCTTCGATGGGGACACCGGCCCTGACGCCAGCACCTCGATCGGCGTCGGGATCGGAGGGCACCGCGGCGACGGCAACCCTTCCCCCTGGCTCCAGAAACGCCCGGGAAATGGCGGCGCGGTGCCCAGGGGCCGGCTCCCGGTCGGTGGCGTAGCGGTGGTCACGGAGGAAGCCGTGCTCGAGGGGCTGCGCTGGCTGGCCCGTCACCAGAACGAGGACGGCTCCTGGAGCGTGAGCACGCTGGGCCAGCACTGCGGTCTGGACAGTCCCTGCATCCCGCGGGATCTCGAGCTCGACACGTCCTTCGACGTCGGCATGACTTCGCTCGCGCTGCTCGCCTTCCTCGGGCACGGCATCTCGACGAGCTCGATGATGAGCATCGTCGATCCCGTCGCCGGAGTGCCGCATCGCGCCGGGGAGGTCGTGAAGAAGGGCATCCAGTGGCTGCGGGAGCGCCAGAAGCCCGACGGCTCCTTCTCGGACGGGGGTTGTTTCGAGCTGCCCGAGAACGACACGCTGCCGACCATGGCCCTGTGCGAGGCGGCGGCGCTCGCGCGCGGCAGCAACGTGCTCCGGCGCAACGCGCAGAAGGCGCTGGACTTCCTGATCGCCGCCCAGAAGCGAGCCCCCGACGGATCGCCGTGGGGCTGGGGCATCGGCTCGCAGCAGGACATCGATGAACGCCACGCGCGCGGCGAGCTCGACCTCGAGGGGCGTGCGGAGGCGAGCCACAGCGTTGACCTCTCGATCACCTGTTGGGTGGTCATGGCGCTGAAGTCGGCAGAGAGCTGCGGCTTCGACGTGCCCGAGGCCGCGCTCGCAGGCGCGCTCGCCTACGGCATCGACGCGACTGGCGAGGGCGCGCTCGAAAGCGACGAGAACGCCTTCGCGGACGATGGGCGGGAGTTCACGCTCCACACCGCGCGCAAGGCCGCGCTCGGCATGTTGATCCGCATCTTCGCGGGCGGCGACAGCGCCGACCCGTTCCTCGAGAAGGCCGCGCGCGAGCTCGCGGCCGACGTGCCGGAAGTCACTCGCGATCAGCTCTCGGTGGACTTCTACTACTGGTACTTCGCGACTCTGGCGCTGAACCAGTACGACGGCCAGGGCAGCCCGCGCAAGGGCTCGGGCAAGTACTGGGAGCCCTGGAACAAGGGCCTGGTCGCTGCGCTCCCGCCGCTCCAGGAGCGCACCAAGAAGAAGGACGACTGCGCGCGCGGTGGCTGGCTGCAGGAGGCCCGTGGCAACCGCCGCGGGCGCGCGCTCTACAACACGGCGCTGAACGTCCTGACGCTGGAGGTCTACTACCGCTTCGACAACGTCTTCGGCGCGGCCGCGCGCGCGCGCCCAGGAGCCAAGTAGCCGCGGGCGCGCCGAAGACGTTGTCGAAGCGGTAGTAG
>JABFRZ010000086.1 GCA_013140785.1 Planctomycetota bacterium
TGAAATAGCCTCCTGCGTAGAGCGTCGGCCCACCGCCATCGTCGAAGACCGCCCAGGCATGGACGTCGCCGTTGGTGCCTGGCTCGCCCCCGAAAGTAGGCAGGAACCTCGGCGAGCACGGGAGCCCCTGAGCAAGCAGCAGAGGCCCGACCCGCACCGGGCCGAACGGCGCGGGGAGCAAGACGCTCGAACTCGCCGTGAGGCTCGTGCCACCTGCGGCGACGGCCGTGATCTGGATGCTCTCCGCCTCTACCGGCACGCACACCTCGAAGCGGAAGTTCCCACTCCAGTCCGTGACGGCCTTGCCGCCCGCGCTGCTCACCACCACCGCTCCCGCCGCCGGATCTCCGTCAGGCTCGAGGACGAAGCCCTCGAACACGGTTGGCGCCAAGGCATTCTTGCCGAGCGGGCGCGCGAGCGGGACGTTCAGCCTGCGGTCTTGCGCCGACGTGTCCGGTGCGAGCAGGCTCAGGACGGCGAGCACAGAAAGGACGAGTCGAGACTCATGCCAAAGGAAAGTCATGACGTCATTCCAATTCGAGTAGTTGGACGCGGAACGATGCAGTGGTTGCGTGCCGACAAGAACGAGGATCTTGCGCGAGGGCCGCTGACCTAGGTCGACTGGCGGTGGAGCCGCAACGGGTGTTCCAACCCTCCTCCGAACGCCGCCCGGGCAAGAGCTGTGCAAGGCGAGAGGCGAGCGAGGCGGACAAGTAGCGGCTCTTGCCCCGGAGGTCACACTCCGGAGAGTCCAGAGGGCGCGACTCAGCGCGCGACGGCGTCGAGGTCCAACGAAGCCAGGCGACCCGCGCGCAGGAGGTGCCAGCCTTGTCCGGCGATCATGGCGGCGTTGTCGGTGCAATAGCTCGGGCTCGGGAAGACCGCGCGGAGGCCGAGCTCGGCGGCCGCGGCCGTCATGCGTTCGCGCAGGCGCGCGTTGCAGGCGACCCCGCCCGTCACCGCGATCGTCGCGAGTCCCTCGGCGCGGGCCGCCGCCAACGACTGCGCCACGAGCACGTCCACCACGGCCTCCTGGAACGAAGCCGCCATGTCCGCTCTACGGGGGATCTGCTCGGGCTCGGGCGGTGGAGCGCCGGCGTCTTGGCCGCGCAACGCATACAGCACCGCGGTCTTCAAGCCGCTGAAGGAGAAGCCCAGCTCGCCAGCACGCGGACGGTAGCGCGGGAAGGCGAAGGCGCGGCCGTCGCCCATGCGCGCGAGCGCGGAGATCGCGGGGCCACCCGGGTAGCCCAGGCCGAGCATGCTGGCGACCTTGTCGAAGGCTTCGCCGGCCGCGTCGTCGAGGGTCTCGGCGCGCATCTCGAGCTCGATCGGCGAGCTCATGCGGTACAGCGCGGTGTGTCCGCCGGACACGACCAGCGCGAGCAGCGGATACTCGAGCTCGTGCTCCATCGAGGCCGCGTAGGCGTGGGCCTCGATGTGGTGCACGCCGACGAGCGGCAGCCCGCGCACGAAGGCCAGTGCCTTGGCGGTCGAGACGCCCACCAAGAGAGAACCGATCAGGCCTGGCCGGTAGGTGACCGCGATGGCCTCGAGCCCGTCCAGCGAGGTTCCGGCGCGGGCCAGCGCCTCGTCCACGACCGGCAGTACCTCGCGCAGGTGCGAGCGGCCGGCGATCTCGGGCACGACCCCGCGGAAGGGCGCGTGCTCGGCGATCTGGCTGTGCACGACGGAGGACAGGATCTCGCGCCCGTGGCGCACGACCGCCGCGGCCGTCTCGTCGCACGAAGACTCGATTCCGAGCACCAGCCCGGAGCGGGCCGCGCCCTCAGTGGCGTCGTCAACGGAGCGGGAGGCCATGCGCTTTCAGGTTTCCGCCCGCGAGCAGCGCGAGCGCCGCCACGAGCTGTCGGTCCATGGGCGGCTCGTCGATCAGGTCGAGCCCCCCGCGTTGTTCCCACGCGCGCAGCGCCTGTAGGGCGCTCTCCGGCGGCGAGTAGCCGCGCAGGAAGGCCAGGAGTTCGCCGCGCTCCGCGCGCGTGAGAGGCACCCACAGGTCGGGGGCAATGCCGTTGTGCTCGGCGTCGCCGTCCTCGTGCTCGATACGCCGCAGGGATGGGCTGCAATAGTTGGCGGTCGTGAGCTTCACCACGGCGCGCGCGCGCCCGATGCGCTTGAGCGTTTGCACCGTGCCCTTGCCGTAGCTGGGCTCGCCCACCAGGACGGCGACGGCGTGGTCCTGCAGCGCGGCTGCCAGGACCTCGCTGGCGCTGGCCGAGTCTTGGTCGAGCAGCACGACCAACGGCAGACCGGCCAGCGTCGCCCGCTTGGGATCGGCCTCGGTCACGCGCGTCTCGGTGCGCGTGCGTGTTGCCACCAGCGCGCCCGCTGCGACGAAACGGTTGGCGATCGAGATCGCCGCGTCCAGGATCCCACCCGGGTTGAAGCGCAGGTCGAGCACGAGGGCGCGCAGGCCGCGCTGCTGGAGGCTCGCCACGGCCTGATCGAACTCGTCCATAGTCCGGTGGCTGAAAGAGCGGATGCACGCGTAGCCGATGCCGCGCTCGGGCTCGAGCATGCGCACGTGGGGCACGGTCGGGTCGAGCACCACGCCGGGGCGCAGCCGAACCTCGCGCCGGTCGCCTTCGAGGCTCTCGACGTCCAGCCGGATCTCGGCGTCCTCGCGGTGCAGCAGCGCCCGCAGCGCGCGCGCGTCCAGGGCTTCCACCGGCTGGCCCTCGGCGCCGACGATGCGGTCGCCCACGCGCAGGCCGGCCTTTTCGGCCGGGGATCCGGGGTACGGGAACAAGATCCGTCCGAGCTCGCCCTCGCGAAAGACCACGCCGATGCCGAGGAACTCGCCCGAGGTCTCGCGATCGAGGTCCGCGATCTCCGGAGGTCCGAAGTAGCGCGAGTGGTCGTCGAGCCCAGCGAGCATGCCGGCCAGGGCATCGTCGATCAGCTTCTGCGCCGGCACCTCGCGCACGAAGTCGGCCAGCGCGAGGTCGCGCACGGAGCGTACGAGCTCGATGTCGCGGTCGAGGAAGAAGCGGGTCGCCCGATCCACGGCCAAAGCGGCGAGCAGTCCGGCCGCGAGCCCGAGCACGAACAGCGCATGGCCAGCGCCGCGGGTCTCCTGCTGCAGCCCTGCGGGCTCCAGTCTGCGGGGCAAGCTCACGCAGTCAGGATAGCGACGCGGCGCGCGCGCGCGCGTCCCGCAAAACGAGTCGGCCCCCGTCTGCCACCTCGGCGGGGGCCGAAAGCCTGCTCGAGCTCGCGCTCGGTGTAGGGCAGGCTGGTTCCGTCAGTTTTCCATCAGTCGCTCAGCCGTTCGTCTCTTGGCCGTGCTGCCAGACGAGGCTCCGGCGCGCGTTGCCCACGCGCGTGGGGATGCGGATCGTGAGCGGAGTCGTGCCGACCACGCTGCAGCCGAGCCCCTCGAGTTCCGCCCGGCAGTGGCGCAGCTCGCGGCGCTGGGCGGAGGCCTCGGTCTCGAGGTGCCGGAGCTCGTCCGTCGCGCCGAGTCCTTGCGGCTTCCCGAGCCGCGCCTCGATTTCCGCCAGCCGAGCCCCTCGCTCTTCCAGTTCGCGCCCGATCGAGTCGAGCAGCGGTGCCAGTGCTTCGGCCTGGGCGGGATCGTAGGGGTCGTGCTTCATGGGCGGGGCTCTTTGGCAGCGCCCGAGCCGAGTCAACCGTGAATCCGGGCGCGGAATGCTCGCGCCGTGTCCGTTCACCTGCGCTCGGCGTGGATGACCTCGACCGGGCAGGAATCGACCGCCTCTTGGATCCTCTCTTCCAGCTCGAGGTCACCGTTGAGCAGCTTCTCGTGCCCCTTGCGTGGGCGCGAGGTCGAGCCGGCCGGGACCTCGAAGACCTCGGATACGAGATCCTGGCAGAGGTTGCAGGAGATGCAGCCCTCGACCACCCAGACCTTGCGGATCATGGGAGGAGCTCGGAGCGAGGGAGTGGCGTGGGCGGCGCTCGCACGGTTCAGGAGCAGGATACCCTGCCTCGGCGGGCGGTGCCCCGCCCCGACCCAGTGCCGCTCGTTCTGGCCGCGCGAGTTGGCCAGGGGAGCGCGTTGGAGTAGGGTGCCGCGCTCCCATGCCCCCCGCGATCGTCGCGATCACCCGGCGCGAGGAGTTCAGCGCCAGCCACCGCCTGCACAATCCCGAGCTCTCGCCCGAGGAAAACCGCAGGCTCTACGGCGTCTGCAACAACGCGAACGGGCACGGGCACAACTACGAGGTGGAGGTCACCGTGCGCGGCCTCGTCCACGAGCAGACCGGCATGGTCATGAACCTGGCCGACCTGATGCGCCTCTTGCGCGAGCGCGTCCTGCCGCAGGTCGATCACAAGCACCTGAACCTCGACGTGCCTTTCCTCGAGGGCATCATCCCGACGGCCGAGAACGTGGCCATCGCCTTGTGGCGACAGATCGAACCGGAAATGAGGCGCTACGAAGGATGTCACCTGCACCGGATAAGGCTGTTCGAGAGTCGGAGCAGCTTCGTGGACTACCAGGGGCCAGAGAGTTGAGCGTCCCGGACCTCGTCCGCGACTTGCTCGTCCGGCTGGGCGAGGACCCTGAGCGCGAGGGCTTGAAGCGCACGCCCGAGCGCGTGACCCGCAGCCTCGAGGAGCTGACCGTGGGCTACTCGCAGACAGTCGAGGAGGTCGTCGGCCAGGGCGTCTTCGGCAGCGAGGGCATCTCCGAGATGGTCATGGTGAAGGACATCGAGTTCTACAGCCTGTGCGAGCACCATCTGCTGCCCTTCTACGGGCGTGTCCACGTGGCCTACATCCCCGACGGGCGCATCATCGGGCTCTCGAAGATCCCGCGCATCGTGGATGTCTTCGCGCGCCGCCTACAAGTCCAGGAGCGCATGACCCAGCAGATCGCGCAGGCGATCGAGTCGGTGCTCGCGCCCAAGGGCGTCGGGGTCGTGGCCCACGCCTCGCACCTGTGCATGATGATGCGCGGGGTCCAGAAGCAGAACTCGGCCGCCATGACCTCGTGCCTGCTCGGCTGCTTCCGCAGCGACCCGAAGACGCGCAACGAGTTCCTCGGGCTCGTGCGCTCGTTCACACGCCAGCTCTAGCCGCTTCTGGAGCGAGGCGTCATGCGCGCGGGGGCAGCTCCAGGTCGGCCACGTCGGCCTCCGGCGGCGAGGCGTAGGCGTTCCACACGAGCTCGGCCACGTCCTCGGGACGGTGCATGCGCGCGCGGTCCCACTCGCCGGGGATGCCGTCGAAGATCGAGGTGTCCGTGGCGCTCGGGTAGACGGTCGAGACGCGGATGCGGCGCTCGGCGAGGTCCAGGCGTAGGGCGTCGCTGAAGCCGCGCAGGCCGTACTTCGTGGTGCAGTAGGCCACGTTGCCTGGAAAGGCCTGCCGGCCCGCGATCGAGGAGAGATTGAAGACGTGCGCGCGGCGGCTCTGCTCGAGCCCCTTCAGCGCGAGCAGAGTCACATGGAACGGACCGTTCAGGTTGGTGGCCAGCATCCGGTACCAGGTGGCGGGAGACAGCTCGGGGAAGGGCTGGATCGAGAATACGCCTGCGTTGTTGACCAAGACGTCGAGCACGCCTGCGGTGGCTTCGAGCGTGCGCGCGAGGCCGCGCTCCACCGTATCGAGGTCGGTCACGTCCATCTCGACCGGCAGGCCCTCGCCGCCCGCGCGTCCGACCTCGTCCGCCACGGCTTCGATCTCGCGGCGCGTGCGAGCAGCTACCGCCACGAACGCGCTCGCGCGCGCGAAGCGCAGGGCGATGGCGCGGCCGATGCCGCGCCCGCCGCCGGTGACGAGGACCGCGGGGCCGGTGCGCATGTCGGCCGAGGATAGCGGGTGCGCGAGCGCCGCTCGCGGCCCGCTACAATCCAACGATGGCCTGGACCCTGCTCGCGCAGCAGTTCTGCCTCGAGCTCGGTTTCGGCGTGCTCCTGGCGCTTACCTTCGTGCCGCGTGCTCCGGTCGGGGTTCTCTTCTATCGCCTGATGGGTACGACGGCGGCGCTACCCGTGGCCGCGGCCTTCGCCGCCCGGATTCGCTTCGGCGCGCCCTCCGGTGTGCCCTCCGGTGAGCCATGGAGCGACCCGGCCGTGCTCGGGGCGGGGCTCGCCCTGCTCGCCTACCCGGTGTACTCGGGGCCCGTGAAGGG
>JABFRZ010000693.1 GCA_013140785.1 Planctomycetota bacterium
TGCGGACCAGGTTGACCGCATCGGCCTTCTGTTCGGAGCTATAGCTGCGTCGGTTTCTCTTCGACATCGTGGACATCCTGGCGCATTCCGCGCCATCTGGGGTGTCCACTTTCTCCAGGGAAGGTCACTTCGTCGATGGTCAGAGCGTGCGCGCGAGCCTCGGAGTGGGGGCCCCGGCGCGCCAGCCGACGCAGCTCATGGTTGGGGACCTGGCTCGCAACGGACAGGGGTTCGCGGGCGAGCTCGACGAGTTCGTGCTCGACCCGTTCCCGCTGAGCACGGCTCAGGCCGAGAGCATCCAGCGGCGCCAGTCGGCTCCGGGGACGCACCAGCTCGAGCTCCTCACCACCAGCGGCCTGCGCACGGCAAGTCCGGCCGCGGGCGCCACGCGCGAGCTCGTGCTCGACAGCGCCGCGAAGTTCGCGCTCGGAGCGCTGCGCGGCGTGACGCTGGAGAACGGCGCGTTGCGCTGGGCGCCCGGACGCTGGGAGGACCTGGGCCCGCGCCACGCGCCGGCGCCGCGCACCACGCATCCGTTGGTGTCGCTCGGGGGCCAGCGCGTGCTCACTTTCGGCGGCGAGACGCGCGACACGCACCTCTGGCCAGGCGTCAACACGGACGACACCTGGATCTACGCGGGCGCTACGAACACCTGGGAGCGCGTGGCCTCGGCCGTCGCGCCATCGCCGCGCTGTCACGTGCCCGCGGCGTACAGCCCGGATCACGACCTCGTGCTGCTGGTGGGGGGCTGGCGCAACGACAGCCTCCCGAACGCGACCTTCGGCGACACGTGGGTGTTCCACACGGGTGCTCGGCAGTGGGAGCAGCGCTTCCCCACGGGCGACTCGATCGGCCCCGGATCGGACTACGGCCTCGTGTACCTGCCGGCCCTCGGCCAGTTCCTCTTGCTCCACGGTGAGCGCAACGCGCTCTACGACCCGCTCGCGAACCGTTGGCGGCGCCTGCCCGTCGTCCGGGCCGTGACCGAGAGCGGGCTCCCGACCACGTACAAGGTGGGCGGCTCGCCGATGTGTGGCCTGGATCCGCTCTCGGGCTCGGTGGTGGTCTTCGGCAGCGCGCACGGCCCGGCGCAGGACGTGTTCTCCGACACGACCGCGCTGTACGACGTGCTCACGAACACCTACACCGTGCTGGCGACGCCTACGCGGCCCTCGGGGCGCGTGCGCTCGGGCTTCGCCTACGACTCGCGTCGCGGGCACTTCGTCTTGTTCGGCGGTGTGCAGACCCAGTTCAGAGAGCGCCACGACGACCTGTGGGTCTTCGTGCCCGCCACGCGCCAGTGGCACGAGCTTGCCTGCTCGAACCGTCCGAGCCCGCGCGGCGGGTACTTCGGCATGGCCTACGACGAGGTTGCGGATCGCTTCGTGCTCTACGGCGGGCGCAATTCGCCGGAGCGTTGGCTGGACGAGACGCTCGCGCTCGAGCTCGACCTGGAGCGCCCCGGGACGGCGCTCTTCACCTTCGATCGCGGCGCCACCCCCACGCACAACGCGTGGTTCGCCGACGTCACGACGCCCGGCAACGCGAGCGTGCGCTTCCTGTTCCGCGGCAGCGCCTCGGGCGCGCATTGGAGTGCCTGGAAGCCGTCCACGGCGAGCCTCGCCGCCAGCCGCTTCCTGCAGGTCGTGGCCGTCTTGAAGCCCGGCACCGGCGCTCAGGCGCCATCGATCCAGCGCATGGGCTTGCGCTGAGGCGCGACGGGCCGGGGGCCTCAAGCCGCGCCCGATTCGCGGGCGACATAGGGCCCGAGTCCCCTGCATGCTGTTCAGCTCGGCGCTGTTCGTCTTCCTGTTCCTGCCGCTCGTCCTGGGCGTCTACTGCGGGCTGAACCCGAAGCTGCGCAACGCCTGGCTGCTGCTCGCGAGCCTGGTCTTCTACGCCTGGGGCGAGCCGGTGATCGCGCTGGTCATGCTGGTGTCGATCGTGTCGAACTACGCCTTCGGGTTGTGGGTCGAGCGCGCGCGCGCGCGCGGTCGCGGCAAGGGCGTGGTCGCGTTCGCGGTCGCCTGCAACCTCGGCCTGCTGATCTTCTTCAAGTACGCGGACTGGCTGTGGGAGAGTGCGGGCGCGGGCATGGTCGCGCTAGGCCTCCTGGACCGCCCGCTGGCCTCGATCGGGAGCCACCTCGGACCCGACTCACCCTGGCGCACGTTCCTGCTCAACCCGGACGACTCGATCCGGCTTCCGATCGGGATCTCGTTCTTTACATTCCAGGCCTTCTCGTACGTGATCGACGTGTACCGGCGCGAGGCGCCCGCGAGCAAGAACCCGCTCGACATCGCGCTCTACGTGGCGTTCTTCCCGCAGCTCATCGCGGGCCCGATCGTGCGCTACTGCGACGTCGCCGAGCAGATCGTCAAGCGCACGATCACGAGCGCGGGCTTCGCCTTCGGCATCCGCCGCTTCGTCATCGGGCTCGGCAAGAAGATGCTGATCGCGAACCTGTGCGCCGAGGCGGCGGACGGCGTGTTCGGCAGCGCCACGCTCACGGGCGTGCCGGTGGGCGAGCTCACGCCCGCGCTGGCCTGGCTCGGGATCGCGGCCTACACGCTGCAGATCTACTTCGACTTCTCGGGCTACTCCGACATGGCCATCGGCCTCGGGCACATGTTCGGGTTCCGCTTCTTGGAGAACTTCGATTACCCCTACGTCGCGCGCTCGATCACCGAGTTCTGGCGGCGCTGGCACATCTCGCTCTCGACCTGGTTTCGAGACTACCTCTACATCCCGCTGGGCGGGAACCGCGCGAGCAGGGCGCGCACCTACGCGAACCTCCTGATCGTGTTCGTGCTGTGCGGCCTGTGGCACGGCGCGAACACGACCTTCCTCGTGTGGGGGCTCTATCACGGCGCCTTCCTGGTGCTCGAGCGCGTCGGGTTCGGCGCCTGGCTCGCACGTCGCTCGGCCGGGCTGCGGCACGCCTACGTGATCCTGGCGGTGATGGTGGGCTGGGTCTTCTTCCGCGCCGACACGCTGACGGATGCGCTGGGCTTCCTCGCGGCCATGGCCTTCTTGGTGGACGGTGCGCGGCTCCTCCCCGTTGGCGAGCTGCTCGTGCCGGCTTGCGAGGTCCACCTCTTCGCGCTGCACGCGAACACGCTGACGTGGCTCGCGCTCCTGGCCGGCGTGCTCGGAGCGATGCCCTGGCTGCCCCGCCTGAAGGAGCTGGTGGAGCGGCTGCGCGCGCTGGGCAGGCTGCGCGCCTGCTTCGTGCTCGATCTCTCCGGGCTGGTGGCGCTCGGCCTCGTGTTCGTGCACGTGGCCATGACGCTCGCCTCCGGCGGCTACAACCCCTTCATCTACTTCCGCTTCTAGGCAACCCGTGCCCGCGCCCAACCGCTTCGATGCCGCCACGATCGCGCTGTTCGTGCTGGCGCTGCTCGCGCCCACGCTCGATCAATGTGTGCGGCCTGACGGGGCGCGCGACAGCAGCGTGGCCGAGCAGCGCGGCGCCGCGCCGCGGCCGGCCCTGCCGCGAAACCTGGAGCAGCTGACGAGCTTCCCGCGCCAGTACGAGAGCCACTACGACGACACCTTCGGGCTGCGCGACGTGCTCCTGCGCTGGAACAGCATCGAGCGCACGCTCGGCCTGGGGAGTTCGCCCGCGCCCCTGATCGAGCCCGCGGACGAGGGCTGGTGCTTCTACCTCGGAGAGCGCGCGCGCGACGCGCACCGCGGCGTCATCCCCTTCACCACCGCCGAGCTGGACGGCTGGGTCGCGCGCCTGCGCGAGCGCCGCGATTTTCTCGCGCGCCAAGGGGCGCGCTACTTGTTCGTGCCCTGTCCGAGCAAGGACGTCATCTATCCCGAGCGCACCCCGCCGACCTGGCGGCCGCTCGGCCCCTCGCGCCTCGAGCAGCTGCTCGCGCGCCTCGAGCGCGAGGGCGACATCCCCTTCCTCGACCTGCGGCCGGCGCTGCTGGCCGCCAAGGCCGGGGACCGCTTCGAGGACTGGGTCTACACCCGCTGCGGCACGCACTGGAACGGGCGCGGCGTCTACGCGGCCTACGCGGCCATCGTCACGCGCCTGCAGGCGGACTTCCCCGCGCTCGAGGTCCTGCCGCGCTCGGCCTGCAAGGAAACCGAGCGGAAAGAGAACGGAACGGAGAGCCTCGCGCGCCTCCTGTACATCAGCGATCTCCTGCCACAGACGCAGTACTCCCTGGTCGCGCAGAAAAGGAACCACGAAGTGCTGGTCGCGTCCAAGGAGCAGAGGACCGGATCCAAGTTGGTCACGCGCAACCCGATCGACGCTCCGCGACTCCTGTGGTTGCACGACTCGTTCGGCCCGTTCGCGCTGATGTGCGAGAGCTTCTCCTACGTGCAGTCCCAGCGCGTGAGCGAGTTCTCGGCCGACGCGGTGCGCGAGGCCCGGCCCGACGTGGTGCTCGAGACCTACGTCGATCGCGTGCTCACCACCCAGCGACCCCACCTGCCGATCGTGGGCAGCAGCGCCTCTCCGGACGAGCAACCCGAGCGCTTCAAGGATCTGGCCTGGCGCGACGAGTTCAGCGACCGCTTCGCACCGCCCCAGGCCGCGGGCCGAGCCGCGCTCGAGCGCAGCGAGGATGGAATGCTCCTGCGGACGAAGGATCCAGAGGACGGCCTGCGCCTGCCCGCCATCGACCTGCCGCTCGGGAAGTTCGCATGGCTCTGCCTAACGGGGGTGTGCGGCGAACCGGTCGAGGTGGACGTGTTCGTGCGCCGCGAAGGCGAGAGCGCGTTCCTGCCGCAGAACCACGCGGCGCTCGTGTTGCTGCCGGAGGCTGGGCGTGCCTCGCTGCGGCTGCCCAACGTCGGCACGCGCTTCGAGACGTTGCTGCGTCCGCGGCCGCCAGCCGGGGAGCTCAGGCTCTCGGGGCTGGAAGTGCGGCGCGGGCCCGCGGGCCCCTGAGGCGGCATTGGCGCCCTGTCTTCTTCATCCGTCTTCATCCGTCGTCCCCGTCACGGGTTGCAGCGGGCGAGCACGCCGACGGGCCGTCAGCTACGTGGTTGTCTGCGCGGAGGACCGTTCGGGATGGAGCTCCTCGCGCTGTGGGACCACCAGCATGGGTCCTCGGCCCCGCGCGAGGACGCGGTAGGCACAGCTCCCGAGCACGGCCCGCGCGAGCCCCGTGTGCCCGTGCGTACCCATGACGATCAGGTCCGACGCGCCGGCCCTGGCCACGATCTCCTCGGCCGGATCGCCCGCGGCGAATTCGGTCTCCACGGGCAGCGCGCCCCAGTCGAAGCCCGCGACCAGCTCGCGGGACGCGCCCTGTTCCGCCGCGCAGAGATCGTCGATGACGTGCGTGGGACCCGCGTTCGGGCCGCCCTCCGGATCGTAGGCGATCTCGGGCGGTACGAAGACGTGCAGCACCCGCACCGGGACGACGAAGCGCGCGGCCAGGCTGCGCGCGGCGCGCAGCACGAGTTCGGTCGACGGCGAAAGGTCGATCGGCGCCAGAACGCGCTCGAAGCGCCGTGCTTCGGCGGGTTCCACCCAGACGGGACAAGGGCTACGCGCCAACACGGCCCGTCCCGTTCCGCCGAAATCGAGCAGTTTGCGGTGGCGGTGGGCGCCGATCACGAGCAGGTCGGCGTCGTGCTCGCACGCGAACTGCAACAGGGCCTGGGCTCCGGGTTCCGCGCGCACGTGGAGGTAGTCGTCGAGCGGGAGCCTCGCGTACACGGGATCCTCGACGAGCAGCTCGAGCTTGCCGCGTGCGGCCTCACGCGCGCTCGCGCGTGCGCGGGCCGCGTGCTCGGCGAAGAAGGCCCTGCGCGCAACCCCGCGCTGCGGCAGCGCGACGCCGCAGCCGTGGACGACGTCGAGGCGCGCTCCGAACTCGCGCGCCAGCCCCATGGCCCGCAGCACGGCCTGGTCGGAGAGCTTGCCGAGTTCGAGCCCAACGACGATGCGACGAATCTGCATGCAAGGAACCTCGTGGAGAGAGGCGAGTGGTGCCGCGAGTGAGAGCATCGCCGCGGCGCCGTGAATCCGACATACGGCGTTGGACCCAGCCCCGCGGGCTCGTGCAATCGATCGCGGCGGCTCCCGGCCGGCCGCCAGCGCCGCGCGCAAGTGGAACCAGCAGCCCGTGGCG
>JABFRZ010000243.1 GCA_013140785.1 Planctomycetota bacterium
CGCGCGCCTTGCGGCTCGCGCGCGGCGGAGGCGCTCTCCGGAGCGGGCGCCAGGACCCTGACCCCGAGCAGCGCGAGGAGGATCAGCGCCGCGGCGAGCACCGTGCGCGACCAGCGATCTGGCGAGAGCGTCATGGCGGCCTCGGCGGGAGCGGCGACTCGACGCCGCCCCCGCGCACGAGCTCAGAAGAGGTTGAGGGTCGCGCTGGACTTGACGTTCGTGTTGAAGAAGGCGTTGTCACCCCTCTTCAGGCTGGCGGTCGCTGAGGCGTTCCCGACGCAGCTGTAGAAGTACCCGAGCGCCGGGACGTTCTGCGACACCGGTGCACCCTGCGTCTTCGTCAGCCGGTTGACCGCCCCCAGCCCGCCCGGGAAGACCTGGGGCGCCGTCACGACCGAGGAAGACATCGAGGAGACAAAAGGGCCTCCGGCGAAGATCCCGATCGTGATGGTCGCCTGGGACGAGCCGCTCATGTTGATATTCGAGAGCGGCGGGAGCGTGCCGCCCGCGACCGTGTCCGCCGTCGCCGAGGCCGTTCCCACTCCTGGGCCGTTCCAGGAGAAGGTCATGAAGCCGAACGACGAGGCCGCGGCGGAGCCGCTCATGGCGATGTTGCCCGTGCGGTTCCCCGCCACGTTGGACTGGGTCTGGTTGCCCGGCCCGAGATTGGTGGTGCTGCAGGCGTTGACGCTGAGGGTGTCCGCGCCCTGGCCGGGGATCTGCTGGGTCACACACTGGGAGGAGTTGCTCGAGTTGCTGAGGACGACCCAGCTGTTGGCGAGGTTGACCGTGATGACGTCGCTCTGGGCCGTCGCCGCTCCCGCCAGAGCGGAGAGGCCGAGGGCCAGCGTGAGGAATTGGACTAGCTTCATGGCTTGAGAGGGGAAGGAGAGCGTTCGCTCTCGGAAGGTAGGACGGTCGAGAAGAGAGGACGCTGGCACTCCGACCCGGGCCCTGCGGGCCAAGGGACGAGTGCGTGCGACGTGGCTCTGCCGGCCACGCAGCGACGTTGGTGGCGCCGCCGGGCGCGGTGGACGAGAACTCGTGGAGAAACTCATTGCGCGCCGGGCCGGAACGACGGCGCAGGAGTCCTCCGCCGCGACGCCGTCCGTCACGCTCGTGCGGGAGTCCCGGGACAACGGTGCCCTCCGCCGTGGCGTCTCCCCCCTCAGCGGGTCCACGTCCTGGGCGCCGACCTCGATCGCGGCGCCCTCGACCTCGGCCGCGAGCGCCGAGGCCGCCGCGGTTTTTCCGGAGTTCTCGTCCGCCGCCCGTGGGGGCGCCACCAACGGCATGCGTGGGACCGCTGCCACGTCGCTTCGCCTGCTTGCTTCGTGAGAGGTCCAGGCGTCCGAGATTCCCTCGCCTCATCCAATAGAAAGGTCTGACCATGAACCGGCTGTCTTGGTGGAGGTCGTTGCCGTTCGCGTTCTTCGGGCTGGTCGCAGGCGTGGCAGGCTCGCCGGCCCGCTCTCGCCGGCCAGGTCCTCGCGGATTCGGACCTCTCGCAGCGGTCCTGTTCGCAGCGGGCGTTGCGAGCTCAGCGCCTCAAGGTCGCGGCGACTACCTCAACTTCGAGTCGCCCCAGGTCAAGCCCATCGCCGTCGGCACGGTCGAGGGCCGGCGCTACCTGTTCGTGTGCAACACGCCCGACAACTCGGTCGACGTCTTCTCCCTGTCACGCATGGAGCTCGCGGCGGAGCAGGTCACGGGCACGCCCACGCTGCTCCCCGCCGATCCGGACGCCGCCGCCGCCGACCGCGGCTACGCCGCGCGAATCCCGGTGGGCCTGGAGCCCGTCTCGGTCGCCGTGGCCACGATCGACGGTGTCACACGGCTCTACACGGCGAACTGGCTCGGCGACTCGGTCACGTTCGTCAAGCTCACTTCGCCTTCGGGGATCTCCGACGAGGAGGAAGCCTTCGCCTACGAGATCGAGCGCGTGGTCCACGTCGGCGACGAACCCATGTGTGTGGCCGTCATGAACAGCGGCGCGAACCGCCATCTCTTCGTGACCAAGCGCACGGCGAGCTCGTATTCGCAGCTCGACCCCGTGTCGGGCGCCTTCAAAGACGTCTTCGACAGCGCGACTGGAGGCTCCCACACGAGCGGAGGCGCCGATGTGATCATGACGACGAACGGCTCCTTCGCGAACGTCCCCAGGGTCGAACCGCCGGACGAAGGCGCGTTCACGGCACCCATCTCCGCCCCGACCGGCGCGATGGCGGTCAAGGAGCCGCACACCGTCGCCGTCAACGGCACGAACGTCTGGGTGCTCGGCCAGCAGGGCGGGGGCTCCAAGCTCGATCACTCGGACCAAGCGACCATACTGCCCGCCTTCAACCTCGACCTGTGGCGGATCACGCTGCCCGCGTCCGGCTTGCCGTCCGACGCGCCGACGACCAGCATCGTCCCGGCCATGAACGGCGGCCTCGCGGCGGGCTTTCTGGCCGGTACGGGCACCACGAACTTCAATCTCGCCGCGAACGCCAACTGGGTCTACGTGGTCAGCACGGACGCGATGAACGGCGACGTCGGCAACCCGGCGTTGCTCGCGAGGAACTCGGGCTTCGTGCGAACGCTGCTGTGCAAGATCAACACGACCACGAATGCGGTCTCGAAGCGAGACCTCAACACCGTCTCGACGTCCACCCCCGGCAGCCCGGGCCCCGTGACGAGAGCGGAATCGCTGGCGCACTGTACGGACGTGGCCGTGTTCCGCGGACAGAAGGTGTGTGTCGTGGCGTTCAACTCGGACCGCTTCGCGATCGTCGACACGAGCGCCTCGGGCTTTCAAGGCCAGCCGCTGCCGCAAGCATGGACGATGGAGCGCACGAACATCACCGGGAGCAACGACGACGACGGCTCGATCTCCGGCCTCAACGTCGCCGGTCCCCGCGCGCTCGCCGTCGCGTTGGATCCCGCTTTCCCGACCGGAGGCACCACGCGGCCCGGCGACCGCATCTACGTGCTCAACCGCCTGGACCACTCGATCAGCGTGATCGATCCCAACCAGGCGCCGGCCAACCGGCAGATCTTCGGCTTCGCGATGCCCAACGACCCCGTACCGGATCACGTGCGCCGCGGGCAGCAGTTCCTCTACAGCGCGGCCCTCGGATCGGGGAGCGGGTTCGTGTCCTGCGCAAGTTGCCACATCGACGGGCGCTCCGACCAGCTCCAGTGGCGCCTCGGCCCGAGCGAGGACGCCGACGTGCCGACGAGCATCCAGGCGCCGCTCAACATCTCAATCGCGGCCCACGAGATCGGCGACACGGAACTCTGCGAAGACGACGACCTCAGCAGGCTCGACGGGGACGGCGACGGATTCCCGCACGCCACGGTCGATGACCGGACGAATCCCCTGCCGGACGACACGCTACCGATGGACGGCTGCGAGGCGGTCACGCAGCACGCGACGAACAACGCCAAGGGGCCGATGATCACCCAGTCGCTCCAGGGGCTGCTCAACTTCGAGGTTGCCAGCGGCACGAGTCTCGTGACCAACGCGCCCTACCACTGGCGCGGCGACAAGCCTGATTTCGATGCGTTCAACGAGGCGTTCGTCAACCTCCAAGGCGCAACGGACCTCGTGGACGGCAATCCATCAACGGATCCCAACGAGGGTCTCACGACGCAGGAGATGGCCGACTACACCACCTTCATCAACTCGGTCCATTACCCGCCCAACCACCTAGAACCGCGCAAGCGCTTGTACGAGGGCGAGCCTTGGGCCGACACCCCCCAGGGCCGCGACAGGCTCAATCCCAACTTCGCGGACGCCGGGTCGGGGACGTTGCTCGGCCTCAAGCTCTTCCACATCCTGCCGGTCCTAGCCGCTGGCCTCAACCAGCGCTCCTGCATGCAGTGCCACTTCCTTTCGGAGGGCAGCAACAACCGCCTGTCGTTCGTTCGCCGTGTGGATCCCCTGAATCAAGAGGAGACGAACCAGGACCAGGTGTTCTACCCGGGTCAGCTCAAGTTCCAGCCCATCGAGTCAGCGGCCCTGCGCGGGCTCACACAGAAGGAAGGTCGGCTGGAGATCGACGCGGTGCTCTCGAACGACCTGGACCTTCGCACCGGAGATCTGGGCTTGGGCCACGACGGCCTGGAAGGGCTCTCGCGCAATGCGTTCTTGTTCCCTGTTGCGGGTTCCTTGGGTGGCGTGGGCACGGAGCTGGTAACGCCCATCAACGACTTCACGCGGCGAATCGACCACGGAGTGGCGCCGATCGTGGGGCGGATGCTCTCGCTCAGAAAAGACGAGCTCCCCGGCGGATCGCAGTTCAGCCAGGTCAAGATCGACCTGCTCGAGGACATGGAGGAGCAGGTGCGCGCAGCCAACTCGGGGCTCGCTGTGTACGCGCGCATCAGTGCCGTCGAGCGGCAGTTTTGGTACGACGTCACGACAGCGGCGAGCGGCGCGAGTCCGGAGTACCAGGAAACGCCGACGACGGGCAATCCGCAGACGCGGACCGAGCTGTTCAACCTCCTGTCGAGCGGCGGGACCGGCGGCTTGCTGGTGTTCGCCGCGACGCCACTGGGCAGTGAGCGCCGCGTCGCGGCGGCGTTCGGCGTCGGCGAGACTCTGACCGGCTCGAGCATGCAGCCGTCGGCCTTCGTGATGTTGGGGACGCGGCCCAACACGGCCTATCGCCCGATCCTCGGCTTGAGCGCCAACTTGCCCGGCACGTCCAACAACAACACGGGCTATGGCGGTCCGCCCGCCCCTGGCCCGGCCGTGGGCTTCCGCAGCCTCGACGTGCTCGACGTGCTCCAGGACAGCATCCTCCCCGGCATCAACAACGCGAACACGCACGACGCGCCGCGGCGCCTGCGCGTGACCGCCAAGGATCTCGTCCCGGGAGCGAGCTTGCGCTTGGAGATGCTCGTGGGCGCGGGCTCGACGATCGCTCTGGAGCTGCCGATCTATCCGAGTCACGAGTTCTCGGGAAACGCGCGGGTCTGGGAGACGGCGGTCGAGCTCGAGCCGTTGGTCGTGTACGTGCTGTGCCTGGGCGGGTTCGACACCTCCAACACGGCCGTCCAGAACATCCTCAACGGCACGGGCGGCGAGATCGACCCCCCGCCCGGCCCGTTCGACTTCACCTGGGAGATCCGCAACCCTCAAAGCACCGCGCTCGTGACGGTCGAGCCTTTCCTGTACTAGTCCCAAAACAAGCGCTTGGCTCCACCAGAGCGCTGCGCTTCGCCCGGACTCACCGCATCCGCGGCCTTTCTCGAACCTTCGAAATGCTCGCGTGGATGAACCACGCTCCGCTTTCGAAGGTCCGAGAAAGCCCACGGCTGCGGCGATTCCTGGCGATCTGGAGAAGCCAAGCGCTTGTTTTGGGACTAGTCCCGCGCAGGATCTCTCTCGACGGAATGGGGCCGCTCGCATCGCGTCTGCGGGCGGCCCTTGAGCGTGAGCGCCTGGCCAGGTCGCCGGCCGGCAAGCGACCCGTGCGCGCTCCTCGCCAAGGACACGGGCGCGTGGCCCGCACTTTCGCCGCCGGTGATCGACAAGCACGAGCTCGGCTACGTCACGACGAACAGCGCGCGGCTGTTCGTGGAGACCGACGAGCCGACGACGTTGATGGTCAGCTACGAAAGAGGCCGGAACGAGCCGGACCCAGACCGTGAGCAGCCCCGCTGCTTTCGCGCGTCCACACGGTGCTGCTCTCGAACCTGCGTCCATCGACGAGGTCCGCCAGTCTCGAGCAATCCCGACGACCCGGGCGCGGCAGCCGGGAACGAGCAAGGGGACTACGAATGGAACGTCGAGGCCACGAATGCGGTGGGACTGACCAGTCTCGAGCATCTTCGGCACGGTGAAGAGCTGCAACGATCGAGTCCGCGAGGGTCGTCTCGTCGAGGGAAACGAGCGCGACAGGAGCCCGAAGGACGGTTCCATCCACTGGCGCATCTGATCGATGTGCCCACAACTGCGCGACCGGCGCGATCCACCTCGGGAACCTGTAGAGTCTCGAGCGTGAGCGCGCGCAACTCGCTCCGGATCAAGACCGAGCAGCTGGAGCCGGCCGGCGCACGCCGCGCGCAGCGGCCGACCCACACGCGCCGGCGCTTCCAGGGCG
>JABFRZ010000571.1 GCA_013140785.1 Planctomycetota bacterium
GGTTGGAAGCGCGCCGCGTGCTCGTGCTCGGGTGCGGTGGCGAGCGTCTTGAGCGCCAGCTCCGCGCCCACGGGCAGGCCCGCGAAGGGCTCGCGCAGGCGCACCAGCTCGACCTGGCCGGTCGCGCCGCGGCCCAGCGGCCGCACGACCTCGAAGCGGGGCTCGGTGCTCGTCATCCTGATCGACTATCATCCCGCGCGCGCGCGCCGGCGTCACGCGTGGACGGCACGTTCGACGCCACGTTCTGCGCCACCCGCTCACCGCCCGCATGGCCTTCCAGGTCTTCGATTCACTGACCAAGGAGAAGCGCATCTTCGAACCGCTCGAGCCGGGCGTGGTGCGCATGTACAACTGCGGGCCGACCGTCTACGGGCGCGTGCACGTCGGCAATCTGCGCACGTTCCTGTTCGCAGATACCTTGCGGCGTTGGCTGGAGGTGCTCGGCTACGAGGTTCGTCAGGTGATGAACATCACGGACGTCGGACACCTCCTGGACGACGCGGACGCGGGCGAGGACAAGATCGAGGCCCAGGCGCGGCGCGAGCGGCGCGACCCGTGGGAAATCAGCCGCGGCTTCACCGAGCTGTTCCTGGCCGACGTGCGCGCGCTCGGTCTGCGCGAGCCGCGCGTGCGTCCGAAGGCCTCCGAGCACGTCCCTGAGATGCTGGCGATGATCGAGGGCCTGATCGCGAAGGGTTTCGCCTACCAGGTCGGGGGCGACGTCTACTACGAGGTCGCGAAGTTCCCGCGCTACGGGCGCCTCTCGGGCAACACGGTGGCCGAGCTGGAGGCCGGCGCGCGTATCGAGGTGCGTGCGGAGAAGCGCCACCCGGCCGATTTCGCGCTGTGGAAGAGCGACCCTGGGCACATCATGAAATGGCCGAGTCGCTTCGGTCCCGACGGCTTCCCGGGCTGGCACATCGAGTGCTCGGCCATGGCGCAGAAACACCTCGGCGACGTGCTCGACCTGCACACCGGCGGCGAGGACAACGTCTTCCCGCACCACGAGTGCGAGATCGCGCAGAGCGAGGCCTTCACGGGCAAGCCCTTCGCGCGCTACTGGATGCACTCGAAGTTCCTGCAGGTCGATGGCGGCAAGATGTCGAAGAGCCTCGGCAACGTCTGGAACCTCGACGACGTGAGGGCGCGCGGCTTCTCGACGCGCGTGCTGCGCTTCGCGCTCATCCGCGGACACTACCGCGGGCCGCTCAACTTCACCTGGGGCATCCTGGAGGAGGCCAGGAGCGCCTTGGAGAAGCTCGACGAGTTGTGCGCCGACGTGCGCGCCGCCGCGCGGGGGGAGCGTGCCGCCGCGGCCGATCAGGCGGGACAGGAGGCCGTCGCGCTGGCGCGTGAGCGCTTCGACGCCGGCATGAACGACGACCTGAACGTGCCCCAGGCGCTGGCGAGCCTGTTCGAGCTGCGCGGCGCGTTGCGCGCGACGGGGCTCGGGCGCGAGGCCGCGGCCGAGGGCCTGCGATTCCTCGCTCACGCCCAGGCGGCCCTGGGAGTCTTGCTGCTCGAGGAGGCGACGCTCGACGTGCGCATGCAGGCGCTGCTCGCCGCGCGCGGCGACGCGCGCACACGCAAGGACTGGGCAGCTTCCGACCGCATTCGCGACGAGATCGCCGCGCTCGGCGTGGTGCTGCAGGACACGCCAACTGGCGTGGTCTGGCGCAAGAAGGAGTAAGAGCACGTCCCAAGATCCGGCGACCCCTGTGGCCGCGCGGTGGCTCGCCGCCGCCCGAGGCTCCGAGCGTACGCAGTCCGCTCGCACGGCCTGCGCACTTGCCGGCATGCCGGCCAGTACGCGCGAGGCCTACGCTGGTCGAGAGTCATGTTCCTGATCGAACCGCCTCGCGCGGGCCAGTTCTGGATTGCGACCGTCTTCGCGCTCTTCGCGCTGGCCGCGTGCGACGCTCCAAGCGACGACGGTAGCTCCCAGCCCGCCAGCTACTGGGTCTCCATCGGTCCGAGCGAGAGATCCGTGACCGCCAGCCAGATCGAGCTCCGGGGCTCGGCCTCCTGCGACGGGTGCCCGCCGAGCGATGTCGCCTTCGGCGCTTGTCCGCCCGTGCACGGACCGTTCCTGTCCAGCATCGAGATCACCTGGACCAACCTGACCACCGGAGCGGAAGGCGCCGCCCTCCACGGCATCTTCGGCCATTGCGCGTGTCTCTTCTCCACCTGCTGGGTCTCCTACGAGCACGAGTGGAGCCTGACGGTGCCACTCGCCATGGGGCCGAACGTCATCGAGGTTGACGCCTTCGGCCCGACGTACCTGCCGGGGAGCGAGACGATCACGATCATGCGTACGCCGCCCACGCCCACCGACCTCGAAGCACGGGCCGGCCTGGACGAGATCGAGCTCACATGGGGGCCCGTCGCCGGCGCCGACTCCTACACCGTCTACTGGTCGGTGACGCGCCCTGTCACGAGCGCGACGGCCAGCACGATCCCCGGCGTCACGAGCCCCTTCCGTCACCGAGGCCTCGCCGACGAGACCACCCTCTACTACGCCGTGGCCGCCGTGAGCAGCGGCCAGGAGGGTCCGCTGTCCATCGTCGCGTGGGCGACTGCAGGCTGGCCCACCGCGGCCCTGCCCGTGCCCGCCAGCGCGACTGTGTACGCGGACACGTCCCTGGCGACGGATGCGCTCGATCATGTCCACGTCCATTTGTCGCAGCAGGCGCCGGACGGAGCGAGCGAGCGGAACACGTACACGACCGACGGCGCCGGGCCATGGGCCGCGACTCAGGTCGCGCTCACGTCCTGGAGGGACGCTGACGTGGCCCTCGACGCGACAGGCACCGTGCACCTCAGCTACCTACGTCCCGAGGGCCTCGTGCACGCGTGGGGCTCGGCCGGCGCGTGGAGCACGGAAGTCGTCGATGCGCGCGGGACCTGCGACGCGAGTCTCACGCTCGACGCTGCCGAGCGGGTCCACCTCGCCTATCGGGCCGCAACGACACCACCGGAGCTGCGCTACGCGACGAAGGCCTCGGGCGCATGGCTCGCGGAGCGCGTGGACGCGGCCGACCTTGGCTGCTCATCGGGGGTCTCGATGCTCTCGCTCGAGGTGGAGGGCGACGGCACGCCGCACCTCGTCTATGCGGGCGCGGCTCCGGGCCTCGGCCTACACCACGCGATGAAGCTGGCTGGGCTCTGGATCTACGAGACGATCGAGGCCGGCGCGGTGAGTTCCCCGTCGCTGGCCCTGGAAGCGGACGGCACGGCGCACGTGGCCTTCGTGGACGGTCAGGGCTTCCTGCGCCACGCGCACCGGGGAGGCTCAGGCGCCTGGACGAGTGAGGGCATCGACCCGGAGGTGTTCCTGTACACCCCGTCCCTGGTGCTGGACGCGGCCGGGCACGCGCACGTGAGCTACTTCGCGTCAGGCTCCGGCGGCGAGCTGCGTTATGCCACAAACGAGGGCGGAGCATGGCGCATCGTGCGCATCGCGCCGGCCAAGTACTCGGACACGGCTCTCGCGCTCGATCTGCACGGTTGGCTCCACGTCGCGTACTTCGACCTCGATGGGGCCCACTACGCCACACGCAGGTAGGGGATCCGGGGCGCTGTTCGATCGAGAAGTGGCCGGGGCCAGGCCCGACGCTCCGAGGGGCTCAGCTGGCGCCATCCTCGTCCTCCTGCGCCTTCAGGAAGTCGAGGTACTCGTGCTCGAGCTCGGGGCCCTTCGGAGCGGGCGCGGGCGACGGTAGGTCGGTGTGGGCCGCGGGGTTGATCGTGCGGTCCTTCTCGAGTGCCTCCTGGATGGTCTCGTGCATCTTGGCCGCGAGCTCGATCGAGTCGTCGTAGATCCAGCGCAGGGACGGGATGCGGCGCGTCTTCAGCACGCGCCCGACCTGCTTCTTCACGAAGCCGCTGGCGCCCTCGAGCATGTGCGCCGTGCGACTCTTGTCGCCCTCGGTCCCGTAGACCGAGTAGAAGACCTTGGCGATGGAGAGGTCGTCCGAGACCTCGACGCGCGTGATGGTGATGAAGGTCCTGCGCGGGTCGTTGAGCTCGAACTCGACGCAGTGCGCGACGCGCTCCTGGATGCGGGCCTCGATGCGCGCCTTGGAGCGGGGGTTGACCATGAGTTCAAGCGCACCGCGGAGACGCGGAGGGCGCGGAGGTGCGCGGAGAAGAGATGGAGAGAGGGACCCGTTGCGGCTTCATCGAACTTCGTTCTCTGCTCCGCAAGCCTCCGCGTCCTCCGTGCCTCCGCGGTGCGCTCGCTCGGTCAGAGCGTGCGCTTGACCTCGACCACCTTGAAGGCTTCGATCACGTCGTTCTCGCGCAGGTCGTCGTAGTCCTTGAGCGTAATGCCGCACTCGAAGCCCTCGCGCACCTCGCGCGCGTCGTCCTTCTCGCGCCGCAGCGAGGCCACCGCGCCGGTGTAGATCACGCTCGAGTCGCGCAAGAGACGCGCCTGGCTCGAACGGAAGAGGCTGCCGTCCAGCACGAAACAGCCGGCGATGTTGCCGAACTTCGAAGACTTGAACACGCGCCGCACCTCGGCGTGGCCGGTGATCTCCTCGCGCCGTTCGGGGGCCAGCTCGCCCTCCATCAGGCGGCGGATGTCCTCGAGCAGGTCGTAGAGCACGTCGTAGAGCTTGATCTCGACCTTGCCGCGCTCGGCCATCTGGCGCACGCGCGCGTTGGCGCTGGTGTGGAAGGCCAGGATGCGCGAGTTCGAGGTCGTGGCCAGGTCCACGTCGCTCTCGGTGACGGCGCCGACGCCGGCGTGCAGGAGGTTGATCTGCATCTCGTCGTGCGCGAACAGCCCGACCTGGTGCTTCAGCACCTCGACCGAGCCCTGCTTGTCGGCCTTGACGATCAGGTTGATGGTCGGCTTCTCGGCGTCGGCCACCACCTGCAGGATGTTCTCGTGGCTGACCGTGCGCCGCTCGATCTGCGAGATCTGGCGCGTGTGGCGCGCGCGTTCGGTGGCGACTTCCTGGGCCTTTTCCAGGCTGTCCACCACGTAGAAGCGGTCGCCCACGGTGGGCAGCTCGTTCAGACCGGTGACCTCGACCGGCAGCGACGGACCGGCATCGTTGCGCAGATTGCCGCGGTCGTCGTGGATCGAGCGCACGCGCCCGTAGCCTTCGCCGGCCAGGATCACGTCGCCCTTCTCGAGCAGGCCGTTCTGGACGAGCAGGTGCGCAACCTTGCCCTTGCCCTGCTGGATCTCGGCTTCGAGCACGATGCCGGAGGCGGGCCCTTCGGGGTGGGCCCGGAGCTCGAGCACTTCGCTCTCGAGGAACACGCGCTCGAGTAGCTCCTCGAGGCCGGTTCCCTTGAGGCCCGAGACCGCCAGCATGGCGGTGGTGCCGCCCCATTCCTCGGGCTGCAGGCCGAGGGTCGCGAGCTGGGCCTTCACGCGCTCCGGGTTGGCGCCCGGCTTGTCGATCTTGTTGAGCGCCACGACCACCAGGGTCTTGGCGGCGCGCGCGTGGTTGAGCGCTTCCTCGGTTTGCGGCATGACGCCGTCGTCGGCCGCCACCACCAGCACCACGATGTCCACCGCGTTCGCGCCGCGCGCGCGCATGGCGGTGAAGGCCGCATGGCCGGGCGTATCGACGATCGAGAGCGTGTGGCCGCGCTGGGTCGTGACCTGGTAGGCGCCGATGTGCTGCGTGATGCCACCGGCCTCGCTGTCGGCGATGCTCGACGAGCGAATCGTGTCGATCAGCGTGGTCTTGCCGTGGTCCACGTGGCCCAGGAAGGCCACGCAGGGCGCGCGCTTGACGAGCTTCGCCTCGCCCACGGCCCGGCGGCTCGCGGCCAGCTCCTCGATCAGCGCGGCCTCGGCCGCGATCTGGGTCTTGACCTCGAGATCGACGCCGAATTCCTCGGCCAGGAGCACGGCCGTGTCGTTGTCGATGATCGAGTTGATGTTGATGCCGAACCCGACCTGCTTCATCGCCTCTTGGAGAACCTGGTTCTCCTTGACCGACAGGGCGTTGGCGAGCTTCTTGATCGTGACCGGCGCCTCGATCGCGATCACGCCGCCCGAGAGCGGGGAGGCCGTGCCCGCCTCGCGCCGCGCTTCGCCGCGCCGCGTGCC
>JABFRZ010000626.1 GCA_013140785.1 Planctomycetota bacterium
GAGCTGCTCGAGCGTGGCCTCGACCTGCTCGAGGAGTTCGAGTGCCCGCTGGTGGTTGGCGATTTCCCCGACATGTCGGCCGCGGTCGGCAAGATGCTCCTCCCCGCGCAGATGCCCGCGCAGACGACGCTGCCGCTCTTGTCGAAGCGCGTGCGCGAATGGGCCGCCGCGCGCGAGCACACCCTCGTGCTGCCGATCGCAGAGATCGCGGCTCAGATCGCCGCGGGCTCCTCTCTGAGTGCGGGCCAGGAGTTTCGCATCGGCCGCCACAGCTTCCCGTCCGGTGCGCGCCTGCTGCAAGCGGACGAGCTGCACCCGACCCTGGACGGCCTCGGGTCCGTGGCGCAGCTCCTGTGCGATCAACTGATCGCGGCCGAGCTCGCGCGCGCCGACGAGTTCGAACTCGAGTGGCCGGCCGTGATGGGCAAGCTGGGCAAGGGGCGCGCGCTCGTGCCGGCGAGCGGACAGGGCGGTCCGAAGCGTTGAGCGGGAGCCAGCCGGTCCAAGCCCACTCGTCCGGCGCGGCCTCTCGTCAGGGGCGCCGCAGCTTGCCCTCGCTGATGTTGTTGCCCGCCATGCCGAACCAGGCCGTGCGCGGGAAGAACGGGTTGTTCGTCACGACGCGCGCGCGCCAACGATAGAGCACCCCGCGCACGGGCGCCGGAAACGGCGGCTGGCCCAGGGCGGCGGAAACGAAGCGGAAGGGCTCCGTGCGCGCACGCTCGTCGAAGGTCAGCCGGCCGCCGCCGGGCAGGAGCACCTGCGCATCCCCGCGCTCCAGGCCGAGCCCGTCGAAGGGAACGCCGAGCGGCTCGGTCTCCCACTCGAGGAAGGCGCGCGCGACGGTGGGCGAGGCCCACGAGACGGTTGCGAGGCTGCGCGGGAACTGGCAGCGGATGCGGAACACCCCGTCGCCCGTCGTCGTGCCGAGCAGCGCGATCGGCGCGTAATCATCCTTGCGGCGTTGCTGGAGCGCGCGCACCAGGCCGCCGCGTCCGTCGTTGCCGAGGAAGACGGAGGCACGCCCCTCTCTGAGTTGACCGGCGGTGTAGTTCGGTGCGCCGACCAGCAGGTCCGCGTAACCGTCGCCGTTGACGTCGCCCGCCGACGAGACCGAGTAGCCGAACTGCGAGCTCGCCTGGCCGCCGAGCACGCTCCACGCCGCGCTCGTGCCGAGCCCCTGCGGCGAGCCCAGGAAGAGGTAGGCACGGCCCTCGTCGGTCAAGCTGCCGTCGTAGCGCTGCGCGCCGACGATCAGATCGCCATGGCCGTCGCCATCGACGTCGCCGGCAGCCGCGGTGGCCGCCCCGAACGAGGAGTTCGCCTGATCGCCCTCGCTCTCCCAGACCGACGTGGTCGCGAGGCCGCTCTCCGAGCCGAGGAACAGGAAGAGCTTCTGGCCGAACGTGGGCGGGCCGCTCTCCTGGGTCAGCACGTCGCCATACCCGTCGCCGTTGACGTCGCCCGCCTTGATGACGGGATAGAACGTCCCGTGCGGGCCCGTCCAGTCGACGCCAACGGCGAGCCCCGCCGGCGAGCCGTGGTAGACCTTGGGCTCGTCGCCGCCGACGAAGACGTCGCTGAAGCCGTCGCCGTTGACGTCGCCCACCGGCACGCGGGCGGCGTTCACGTAGGGCGAGGCCCAGGAGTGAGTGACGCCGAGACCGCTGGGCGAGCCTTGGAAGACGAAGGCTCTCCCCACGCTCCCGACCAGCACGTCCGCGAAGCCGTCGCCGTTGACATCGCCGGCGCAAGCGACCCCGAGGCCCAACGATTCTCCCTTGTCCCCGATCTTGCTCCAGGCCGCCTGGGTCGAGAGCCCACCGGCCGCGCCGAGAAAGAGGTAGGCCGCGCCTTCGAGCCCGTTCGCGTTGTAGCTCGGTTCACCGACGAGCACGTCGTCGTACCCGTCGCCGTTGACGTCGCCCGCCGAGCTCACGAACGCGGCGAAGTCCACGCCGAAGTCCTCGTCCCCCTCGAGCGTCCAGGGAACGCTGGAGAGCCCCGCGGGCGAGCCTGGATACACGAAGGCGCGGCCTTGGTCCGTGTGGGCGTCGTCGTAGGAGGGCACGCCGACGATCACGTCGCCGTAGCCGTCGCCGTTGACGTCGCCGGCCGGAGCCACGGACCGGCCCATGCTCGCCCCGTTCTGATTGCTCTCGACGAACCACGAGGCGACGGTCACGGGGCCGCGCGCGGCGCCGAGGTAGAGCTGGGCGCGGCCCTCGTTCGTCTGCCCGGCGTCGAAGAGCGGCGCGCCGACGAGCACGTCGCCGTAGCCGTCGCCGTTCGTATCGCCCGCGCCCGCGAGCGCGTAACCGAAGAGCGCGCCGGCTTGGTCCGCGTCGGCCGACCAGGCGGCGCTCGCGCCGGGCCCGGAGCTCGAGCCGAGGTAGAGCAAGGCCCGACCCTCGCTCGTGAAGGCGTCGTCCTCGTGGAAGCGGGCGCCCAGGAGCACTTCCGCGAAGCCGTCGCCATTGACGTCGCCCGCGCAGGCGACCGAGGAGCCGCCCTGGGCCTCCGCCTGGTTGGTGCCGGCCGTCCAGACGGGAGTGGTGACGAGCCCCGCCGCGGAGCCGAGGTAGACGAAAGCCGCGCCCTCGTTGAGCTCGCCATCGTCGAAGAGGGGCGCGCCGACGAGCACGTCGGCGTAGCCGTCGCCGTTCACGTCGCCCGCGTTGGCGACGCCGTGACCGAACTCGGAGCCGGGCTGGTTCGTCTCCGCCATCCAGGCCGCGCTCGTGGCGAGCCCGGCCGCGGAACCGAGGTATGCGAAGGCCGCGCCCTCGTCGAGCTCGCCGTTGTCGAAGCGCCGCGCCCCGACGATCACGTCGTCGAAGCCGTCGCCGTTCACATCGCCCGCGCGCGAGAGCGAGTATCCGAACCAGGCCTCGACCTGATCGCCCTCGGCCGTCCAGGCCGCGCTCGCCGACAGGCCGGCGGGGGAGCCGAGATGGAGGAACGCCCGGCCCTCGCGCGCCTCGCCCGCGGCGAAGTAGGGCGCGGACACGAGCACGTCGCCGTAGCCGTCGCCGTTCACGTCACCGGCTGCGGACACCGAGAACCCGAGCTGCGCCTCGGCTTGATCGCTCTCGATGGTCCACGACGGCGCGAGCGCGAGCCCCGAGCCGGAACCGAGGAAGAGGAAGGCGCGTCCTTCGTGCGTCTCTCCGTTGCTGGCGAGCGGCGCGCCGACGAGGACGTCGCTGTACCCGTCGCCGTTCACGTCGCCCGCGGTCGAGACCGACCGGCCGAAACGGGCGCCCGCGCTTCCGCCCTCGAACGACCACCCCGGCGTGGTCGCGAGCCCGGACTCCGAGCCGAGGTAGAGCCGTGCACGGCCCTCGTTGCTCCCGCCCGCGCCATCGTGGTTCGCAGCGCCCACGATCACGTCGCTGTAGCCGTCGCCGTTCACGTCGCCCGCGCTCGCGACCGAGCCGCCGAGCCGCGCGTCGATCTCGTCGCTCTCGGCCGACCAGGCGGGGACCAGCTCCTGCGACGCGGCGCTCGAGACCAGGGTCAGGAACGCGAGCCCATCGATCCGTAGCCGATCGGGCCACCGCTTCGACTTCAACGCTTCCATACTTTTCCTCGCTTCCATTGTGACACGGGAAGCCAGGCCCAGTTGGCCTGGGTCAATCGACGAGGTCACGATACACCAGTTGCTTCGAGTTCGTGCTCCCCTGTTCGGCAAGCAGTGCAGGGGCCGGATGCTCGCGCCGGCGAGCGGGCAGGGGCGGGACGAAGAGCTGAGCCGGCTAGCGGGCCCGTAGGGCCGCGGCCAGGTCCTCGCTGGTGAGCGCGAGCTCGAAGCGTTGTTCGCCGGGTAGGTCTGCGACAACGACGAACTGTTCCGCGGGCAGAGCGAGACCTCCCCGGTTCGCTCCACGGTCGCGGCGGCGCTCCAGGATCCATCGGATCCTCGCGCGACCCGCTTCGGAAGCGTGGACCAGGGCTTCGCCGCGCTCGTCGAAGAAGCGCGCGCCCTCGGCGAACCACCCGGCGTCCTCTCCGCCCAGCGAGACCCCGAGGAAGAACGGCGGCTCGGGCAGGAGCACGCCGACGGGTAGCGCGAGTCGCACCGGGTAGCCGGCTCGCAGCCGCACCTCGGTGCGCGGGCCGAGGTCGGACAAGCGCTCGACTCGGCAGCCCGCGACGCGCACGGTCGCGTCGATGCGCGCGAGCGGGGTGACGATGTCGAGCACCGCATCGCCCTGTCTTTGCTGGGCCAGCGTGCTTTGCTGGCCCAGCGTGAGTTCGCGACCCGCCGATCCGTGCTCGACGTAGCTCACGCTCGATTTCATGTCGGTTCCGGGCGAGGGCGGGACGAGCTCGAGGCGGAACACGTGCAGCCGGCCACGCAGGTCGAGCGCCTGGATGCGTGGGTCGCGCGTGACCTCGTCGGCGACGACCACGATGCTCTGCACCTCGCACAACACGTCTCCGTCGATCGCGACGGAAAGCGTGTACGTCCCGGCCGGAACATGCCGGCACTCGAAGTGGCCGTCTGGCTCACTCTTCGTCTTGATCTGGCTCGCGAAGGCTTGCGTCCCGTTCTCGCGCAGGCCGATCCCGAGCTTCATGGGTACGCCTGGATCCAGGAGGAGCCGGCCCGCCAGCCCGCCGGTTCCGCGCATCACGAGCTCCACCCCGCGTGCGCCGAGCGCCACCTCGAGCGGCTCGCAACGCAGCCGACTGTGGTGCACGAAGAGCTGCACCCGCCGCGCCTCGACGAAGCCGCGCAGGCTGAAGGCGCCCTCCGCGTTCGTCTCAGAGCGCTCCGAGGTGTGGTGCGCGGATAGGGTGGACGTGCGTTCTTCCCCGTTCGCGCGCATCCAACCGATCGAGGCGCCGGCGACAGGCTCTCCGGCCGCATCGACCACCCGGCCTTCGGCGATCAGCGGTGCCTGCTCCAGGACCAGGTTGCCCATGTCGATGCGCCCGGGAGGGAAGCGCTGGCTGAGGTCGATGCGCGCGGAGAGGCCTCGCTCCCTTGCATGGACCTCGAGCTCGCGCCGCTCTCCCTCGGCCAGCACGGTCTCGAGCCGCACCTCGAAATACCCCTTGGGGTCGGAGAACACGATCCTGTTCTGGCCACCCCAAGAGCTCTCGGTGCCGGCGAGCACGTTCGTGAAGAGGCCCGCGACCACCGCCTGGCCCTCTCTGTCCATCGCGCGGAAGCGCAGCAGCGTGACTTCGTGCGCGAGCCGGAGCGTGGCCTGCACGCGCTCGCCCGAGAGCTGCGGGCCGGCCACGAAGATCCGCGCGCGCTCGGGTCCGCGCTCGGCGGTGAGCTCGAGCTCGTGGCCCAGCGAGACGCGCTCGAACAGCGCGTGGCCGGACCAGATCGTTTCCGAGGTCCGCCTCTGCTGGGCTTCGGCGAAGGGCGAGACCTCGCGCTCGCCGGGCTTCACCAGGCGCAGCGTGACCCGCATCCCGTTCCCGCTCGGCGTGCCGTCCGCCGAGAGCACATCGACCTCGACCGAGCCGAGCGGCGGCAAGCGGAGGCGCACGGGCTCGCCCGCAGGCGGCTCGTGCTCCACGAGCACCTCGACGTTCTCCTGCAGGGGCAGCGAGGCCCACACGCGCAGAGCCTGGCCCGGGCTGCGCTCGAGCTCGTGCCCGACCCGCGCGAAGGTCGCACGCCCGTCCCTGCCCGTCTTCTTTGCGGCTCCTCCTTCCGCGCGTGCACGCAGCCCTAGCTCCACGCCCGCCGCGGGCTGCAGCGCGTCGTCCACCACCTCGACCAGGAGATCCCAGTCGTGGAGCAGCACCAAGCGTTCGCGGCGCTCGCCGGCCTCGCCGGGCGCGCGCGCCGCGCAGACCGCTTCACCCAGGAGCCCTGGGCCTGTCGCGATCACCTCGATGGCCGTAGCGTGCGGCACCGGAAGGCGCGCCAGACCCTTCGAATCGGTGCGCACGCTCGGGGCGAACCGCGAGTGCCGCTGCGCGAGGCACTCGCGCTCGATGAGCCGCTTGCTCGTCGCGTAGTACACCCCCACGTCCGCCGCGGGCGCGTTCGTGCGGCCGTCGAGCACCTCGAGCACGAGCGTCTCGCTCGCGCTGTCCTGGGT
>JABFRZ010000181.1 GCA_013140785.1 Planctomycetota bacterium
CGGCGGCCCCGAGTTCGCCGACGCCCTCTTGTGGGAGCGCTGGGCCGGCCGACTCGGGCAGCGCGCCGACCACCGGCGCGCGCTGTACTTCTACCTTCCCGTGGTGCTGCTCGGAGCCCTGCCGGGAACGCTGCTCTTGTTCCGGCGCAGCGCGCGGTCCGACCCGGGCAGAGCGGTGCCGCCCGACTGGATCCGGCGGCTCGCCTCTGCGCTCGGCTTCTTGCTGGTGACCTTCACGCTGATCCCCGGCAAGCAGGCGCACTACCTCGTGCCGTTGGCGCCAGCGCTCGCCCTCCTGCTCGCGTGGAGGATCGAGCACGATTCGCGCGCGCTGCGCCTGCTCCGCGCCGGAGCGCGCGTCCAGCTCGCGCTGCTCTTCGGATTGGCCGTCACGTGCGCGCTCCTGATCCCACGCAAGGGCGGCTCTTTCGGCGCAGAGGGACGCGAACTCGTCGCAAGCGGCGGAGCGTGGCTCCCGCTCGGGCTCGCGGGCGCGGCCGCGCTGGCGGGACTGCTCGCTTCGTTCCGGTTGCGCCCCTCGGCGCGAGCGGTGCTCGCTCTCTCGCTCGCGAGCGCGGGCGCGAGCCTGCTCCCGATCCATCGTCTGGCGGGCAAGCTTCTGTATCCGCACGCATTGGCGAAGGCCCTCGCGGCGCATCCGGCCGCGCCGATCGCGTTCCGGGGCAGCTCGCACCACGGGATCTACGCTCTTCTCGCGGCGCGCGACGACCTGGAGAAGATCGAGGGCGAGGGCGGGCTCGAAGCCTGGTGCCGCGGCGCACCGGGTGGGCTGCTCCTGATCGACTCCGAGGATCTTCCCGCCGTCTTGCCCGCGGGTCTCGAGCGCGTCGCCAGCGACGTCGTGCACAAGACCGCGGTGGAAGTGTGGCGGATCACGGACGCCGCGGGCGGACCGCGCGTTCCACCCTGAGTCACCTCCCGGGCCACGAGGTCGAGCGGGATGACCGCCGGACAGCAGGAGGAAAGAGCCGGACCCCTGCTTTTCTGGCGCCGGGGGCGTAGTCTAAAGCCCCGACTGAGGAGCGACGAAAGAGCAGCACCAACCATGTGGAGGTCCCTCTCGGGCAAGCCAACACCGGACCTGATCGCTTCCGTGCAGGAGCTCCTGCGCTGCGATCGTGAGGTGATCCACGTAGGCTCCGATTCCCAGCACTACGGCACGGCCACGCACTACGTCACGGTGGTGGCCGTCGTCGATCCCGGGCAGGGCGGGCGCGTCTTCTACCGGCGCACCTCGATCCCGCGCACGCAATCGCTCGGGCACAAGCTGTTCCTCGAGGCCGAGCTCTCGCTCGAGATCGCCCTGACCCTCTCGCGCGCGATCGCGCACGACATCGTGGTGCACGTGGACGTCAACGAGGACCTGAAGCACAAGTCCTCGCGTTACGTGCGCGCGCTGGCCGGCATGGTGCTCGGCCACGGCTTCCAGGTGCGCGTGAAGCCCGACTCGTGGTGCGCGACGCACGTGGCGGATTCGCTGGTCAAGGGCAAGCACGCCGGCGCGGCGTAGGGCCCGCCTCGAAGCGAGAGCTCTCGGTCGCTCGCGCCCACCGATCACCACGAACCGCAGTAGACTGAGCGCTCGCGGAGCTTCCTGTGCGTGCGCTCGTTCCCCTGTTCGCCGTGCTCGGCCTGGCCGCGTGGCTCGTCCTGCGCCTGGGCGCGGGGCGCGAGGGGCTCGGCGACGGAAGCGCGACGCCGGCAGTCGGCGACGCCGATCCAGCAAGCCGACCGCAGGTGGCACTCCTATCCGCCCCCGTCGTCGAGGAAGCCACGCCCGACGGCTCTCCGGCTCGACGCGCGGCGGTCGTCGCGCGCAACGAGCCCGTCGCCGGACGCGTCGAGGTCGCGGGCGGGCGGCCCCTCGCGGACCAGCCCGTGGTCGTCGCGCATGTGCACCGCACGGGCGTCGCGCGGCTCCACTCGCGCCGCATCGAGGCCCCGGTCGCACGCGACGGCTCCTTCGCCTTCGAGGTTCCGGCGGGCACGCGCTCGGTGAGCCTCGAGCTCGAGTCGCTCGTGCTCGTCCTCGCGAACGAAGTCGAGGTGCTGCCCGGGCGGCGCGACGTCGTGTTGCGACCCGAGGTCCACGCCGCGGTGCGTGGCTGGGCGCATCGTCCGGGGCGCCTCGCGCTCGGCCCATCGACGTGCGAAGAGGAGCCGATCCACGTCTCCTGCGGCGAGAGCAGGCTGGACGCCGATCCGGGCGGCAGCTTCCTGTTCACGGTCGCGGTGGGCACGCCGCTCGTGATCGAGGCCGAGACCACCGTCGGCGAACCCGACTCCGAACCCTCGCGCGCTTCGGCGCGACTCGCACTCCCGGCGCTGCAACCAGGCGAAATCCGCGAGGTCGATCTGTTCCTCGAGCCGTGGATCGGCCTGCGGGGTGTCGTGCTGGACACGGCCGGTTCGCCGGTCGCAGGCGCTGCGGTCATCGTGGTCCCCAAGGGGGAACAGCGACTCCGCGAAGGCCCGGACGACTTCCGAACGGGAAGCGACGGACGCTTCGTCCTCACGCCGCTTCCGCCCGACGCGTGGGAGCTCCGCGTCCGCGCGGCGGGTCGTTTCAGCGCGAGCAAGACCCTGGTCCTGCCGCGGGAGGGCTACGAGGAGCTGCGCTTCGTCCTCGCCGCGCCCGCGCTCGTGCGCGGCCGCGTCCTGCGCCCGGATGGGGGTCCGTGCGCCGGCGCACGGGTGCTCGACGTGAACTCCGGACCCTGCTTCGCGGGCGGCCCGACGAACGAGGGGAGCCGAGCGTCCGGCCTGCAACTCATCGTGGACGAGCGTTGGGAGTCCACGCCCGAATCCTCCTTCCTTCCAGCCGACGCCGACGGTCGCTTCGCCATCGAGGTGGACGCGACGCGCGCGAAGCTGACGGCGACCGGGATGAGTTTCGCGCCCTCGACGCCGCTCGGTCTCGAGTTGCGCCCGGGCCAAGTGATGGACGGGATCGTCCTCTGGTTGCGCCCAGGGTGCAGGCTCCGCGGAAGAGTGCTGGACGAGGATGGCCGGCCGGTACTGGGCTCGATGCGCTTCGCGTCCGCCGATGGGATCGAGGTCTTGCTCTTCCTGCACGAGGGCGAGTTCGAGTCGAGCCAGCTCCCACCCGGCCGAGGAAGGATCGAGTACCCGACCGAGGGAACTCGTGGCGGCCTCGAAGGCTCGCTCGAGTTCGAACTCGATCCAGAGCGGGAGACCGTGGTCGAGCTGCGCTTGAGGGGCAAGCGCCCTTGGTGAGCGCTCAGCGCGAGCTCGCGCCCGGGATCTCGACCAGCGTGTAGTACGCGCGCTCGTGCAGCGGCGGCTCGCCCGCGGCCGAGCGCAGGCCCGCGTAGTGGAGCTCGTGGACGTAGCCCGCGCGCAGGCCCTCGACGGCGAGGCGCACGTGCGTCGCGTCCACCACCGTGGCCACGAACGCGGGCGCGCGCTCGTCCATCTTCGCGCTGCCGTACTCCTCGTGCAGCTCGTAGGTGTAGCTCGCCATGCGGTACGAGGCCGGATCGGCGGCGCTCTTCGCATCGATCGGCGCCGTGAACTCGAGCTCGAAGCCGCCCGCCGCGGCGCGCATCTCGCAGAGCTCGAAGGGCGTCTTGCCGCTCCACTTCACGCGCTGCAAGCCCTGCGTGTCCTGCCCGCGCGAGCCCCAGCCACGGTTGGTCATGCCCACGAGCAAGGAACCGTCCGCGCCCCAGCACACGCGCGTGACGCCGCTCGCGAGGCCCATGCGGAACGGATAGCACGCGCCCTGCCAGCGGCCGTTCACCTGCTCGAGCGTGACGCGGATCAACGACGCGTCGAACTGATCGCCGACGAAGACGTGCCCTTTGAAGAACGGTCCGAAGCGGCCCTCGGTGTCCCACACGAAGCCGGCCGGCGAGCGCCCCATCTCGTCGTAGGGGAACCACACGGCGGGGAGCTTGAAGCTCGGCAGCGTCGCCTTCACGAGCGGCATGAGCGTCTTGTCCGGCGGCATCGGCACCGCGCCGTGCTTCCACTCGGGCAGCTTGGTCGACTCGAGCCCCCACGGATGCCCGTGGAAGTCGCCGGGCTCGAGGTGTGAGAGCTTCGACGCCCCGCACCACTCACCCTGGTTGTCGGTGTAGAAGACATCGCCCCAGGGTGCGGCCTCGATGCCGCAGGGCGAGCGCAGCCCGGCGCAGATCGGCTCCCACGCACCGCTCGCGGGATCGATCGCGAGCGCGAAGCCGCGCCAGTCGACGTGGCCGAAGGGCTCCTCGCCGAACGGGCGGTTGAGCGTCAGCCAGAGCTTCTGGTCCGGCCCCCACACCGGCCCGAAGGCGTACTCGTGGTAGTTGCCGCTGATCTCCCAGGGATCGGCGATCGTCTCCAACTCGTCGGCACGGCCGTCCTTGTCCGAATCGCGCAGACGCGAGAGCTCGCCGCGCTGCACGGTGTAGATCCAGCCCTCGTGCGCGAGCAATCCGAGCGGCTCCTGCAGACCATCGAACCACAGGTGGAAGCGCGCGCCCTTGCCGTCGGTGGTGTAAGCGTTCTCGACGCGCCAGATCTGACCGCGCCGCGTGCAGATCAGCAGCTGGTCCTCGGGTAGTAGCGCGAAGCCGCCCACCTCGAGCACGACCTCCTGCGGCGTCTCGATCGTCGTGACCGCGTAGAAGGCCTCCGCGGAGGTCGCCTGGAGGAGGATCGACGCCAGCGTGAGGATCACCATGAGTACTCCAGCTCGACGAGGGAAGGTCTCTCCGCGACGACGGCCAGGCGAATCCGCAGCTCCTGCTGGCCGTCCGAACGCTCGACCACGTGTGCTCCGAGCCGCGCGCCCTCCGGACCGACGCGGAGCCTGTACTCCCGCTCACCGCGGACGAGCAGATGGCCATCTCTGGCCGGAACCTCACGGATCTCCCTCCCGACCGCGACGCGGAGATCGATCGTCCATGGCCCCATCCCTGGCTTCCAGGAATCGTTCTCAGTGCCCAGGTTCCGCCAGAGTACGGGGCCGCCGGGACGAACCTCGGGCACGATCGTCTCCGACACGACCACGTCACCGAGCCGGTAGCGGAACACCGGCCTGCGTGCGGCGTCCATCGTTCGAGCGAGGACCCGGAAGCCGGCTGCAGCGCCGGATTCCGTCGGCCACGGATCGTCCGGATGCCGGAGGATCGCCACGAGCGGCCCCGGCGGGAACTCCAGCACGTCCTCCCCCGCCGGTTTTTCGAGCTGACCCGCGCGGCCGTGCCACGTGCCGCGTGCGTCGAGGAAGCGCCCGCGCCAGGCGAATGCGAGACGCGAGCTCTGCACGTCGAAGGCGTAGTGCACGCGCTCGGGCAGTCCCACCGCGACGGTGCGCGGGCTCACGCCCTCCATGAACACGCCGACGCACACCGGCGTGTCGAAGACCTCGACCTCGTACTCGCCCTCCAGCGGCACGAGCCCGTGCGGCAGCGGCATCGAGCTCCCGAGCGAGAGATACGTCCACAGCGCGTCGACCTGTCGCGCCGGATCTCCGCCGCACAGGTCCGCGATCGGGCTCCTCCCGTCGACCCAGAAGGCCGGCATGCGCGTGTTCATCCCGATCGCGGCCGGGTCCATGAGCAGCTCGCGAAACCAGCCCGGGTAGATGCGCTCGTGCACCTTGGCGAGGTCCACGGCCGGGATGCCGATCGAGGGATGACCCGCGAAGTCGTGGCACTGGATGCAGCCGAGGCCCTTCGTGCCGGCGAGCTGCTTCCCGGCTTCGACCGCTTCGGGTGAGAACTCGGGCTCGCGCTCGTCGCGCAAAGGCGCATCCACCTCGGCGAAGAGCTCCGGCAACGCTGCGACGTTGGCCGCGCCGAACTGCGGCATGCGCGTCTTCATGTAGGGCCGCGCGCGGCCGACCGACTCGAGCACGGCGTGGAACCAGGCCGGCTTCAGCTTCGCGCCGGCGCGCTCGAGGCCGGGCGGGAAGCGTCCCTGGTCGCCGAGGTCGAGCCCGGACGCGACCTGGAAGAACGGACGCCGCTCGTCGCTCGGGCCCGCGAGCACCCCGCGCGTGTGGCAGGCACCACAGTTGAGC
>JABFRZ010000680.1 GCA_013140785.1 Planctomycetota bacterium
GTCAGCATGCCCGATGAACGGATTTGGCCTGCGCGCGCTCCCCTTGTTTCACGGGGATCATCCGACTTCGTCCTCGCGGATGGCCCCCCCCCTCCCCCTAGGCAGCAGTTGCGGGGTGGGGGAGGGAGCGAAGTCGCCGCCTGGACTCGGGCCCCCCTTCTCCTGCGAGTTGAGACTCCGCCGCCTCGCCAGTAGGTTCAGTGCCTGGCAGCCCGTTCCCTGCTGGCTCCCTTCTAGCTCACGAAGCCGAAAGCCCGTCCGCAGCCATGACACTCACCCAGATCCCCGCACGAGCCCGCGTCTCCCGTAGCCAGAGCGCGCTCCTCGGATTGTGTCTCTTCTCCTTGCCGGTCCAGAGGGAGCTGAAGGCCTCGCAAGCGCCGGCGTCCGGCGGATCCGCCGCGGTCGTGCCCGGAGTGCGGCCGCCGGCGATTCCGCAGAACGTCCTTCTGATCGTGCTCGACGACGTGGGCGCGGACAAGCTCGCGCTCTGCGACGAGACGACGCCGGCCGGGCCCGCGGGCTGTCCGGTCGGGCTGGAGCTGCCGCCGCCTTATCCCGCGACGCCGCGCCTGGACGCGCTGGCGCGGAGGGGCATGCTCTTCGACAACTTCTGCGTCACGCCGATTTGCATGACGACGAGGGCAAATCTGCAGAGCGGCCGGTACTCCTGTCAGACGGGCTTCGTCGGCCTGTCCAGCGCCGCCGGACCGTGCCTGGATCCCGATGGACTGGAAGAGTGCTTCAAGCTCTCGGACCGCGAGGTTTTCCTGGCCGAACTCCTGCGCTACGGCTTTCCCCAAGAGCAGACCTACCGTACAGGCGCCTTCGGCAAGTGGCACATGGCGCCGCGTTGGAACAAGTCCCACGCGGTGGACAACGGCTACCAGAGTTTCTACGGCACGGCCGGCAACCTTCGCGATCATTTCCGGTGGTCCGAGATCCAGCACGAAGAGGGCCTTCGTCCGCAGTCCGTCGAGCAAACGAGGTGGAGCGCGACCGTCGTCCGTGAGCGCGCCGTGCAGTGGATCAACGCCCGGCCCGGGCCCTTCTTTGCCTACGTCGCGTTCCATCCCCCTCACCGCCCCTGGCAGCTGCCTCCGTCGGATCTCGTCTCAGAGGCCACCGCCTGCGAAATCGCCGAGCTGGAGCAGAGTTCCGGCTACGCCAGAGAGTACGTCCCTGGCGCGTTCGCCTTCCCCCAGGACCCCGAGCCGAAGATCCAGCTCTTCTACCGGGCCATGCTCGAGTCCGTGGACACAGAGATCGGCAACCTCATCGATGGGATCGAGCCGTCGAAGCTGTTGAGCACGATGATCTTCGTTGTCAGCGACAACGGGACACTGGGGTACGCGATCTCTGCTCCACCGCACGACAGGCAGCATGGCAAGGGCACTGTCTATCGCCTCGGCACGCGAGTTCCGATGATCGTGTCCGGTCCGACGATCCCGCCCGCGCCGCCGGGCGGCTGGCGCAGCAGCGAGCTGGTGGGAGCCGTCGATCTGTGGCGCACGATCGCCGCGCTCACGGGCGCCAACGAGGGCCTCGCGTTCGAGAAGTTGGGCGTTTTTCCAGCGCCCGAAGTGGCCAGCGTGAGCTTCGCTCCGCTGCTCCGCTCGCCCGGCTCGCAGGGCGCGCGCTCGTGGGCCTTCTCGCAGGGCTTCGTCCCGGGCGGGATCGTGTTCCCCGAGGGCGCGAGCTACCTGGAGTGTCTGTGGGCTCACGACCGCGCCATCACCGACGGGATGTTCACCTACATCCGCCGGCAGGCGCCCAAGCAGGATCCGTGCGAGCCCCGCACGTACCTCGACGACGAACTCTACCTGTGCTCGGATCTCAACGAGGAGCACAGCTACTTGGAGCCGGTCACGGGCAGGGTCCTCGAGGATGCGCCCATCGGAGCTCAGGAAGCCCTCGATTACCTGAGGGAACAGATGCTCTGGACTAGCGGCGACTGACGGCTGGGTCCGTTTCGATCACGCGACAGAACTCGCCCCGCGCTCAACGCGTCGGAACGGGAGCCCAGCGGATCGTGAGGCTGTGCCCGTGCACGAGTGCCACGACCTGGAACTTGAAGAGTTCGTCCGCAAGACGCGAACCCTTGCGCCGGACCCGCATGAGGTAGGTGTGGCCGACGCGCGGCTCGACGTGACGTATGCCTTCGAGTGGCAACGGCCCGAGGAGGCGGCCGGCGAGGTCCAGGGCAAGCACGTCTCCGCCGGGGCCGAGGTACGAGAAGCGCGCGCCCTCGAAAGCCAACGTGTGGAACAGCGCGATCGGAAACTCCTCCGCGCGGTCGCGCGCACGGACGCTTGGTGCGACGCGGAGCTCGCCCAAGTCGAGCAGCTCGACGCGCTCGTCGCGCACGAAGCCGAAGCTCACTTGTTCGCGCGCGAAAACATCGAAGGCGAGCTGCGCGCTCTCGAGTCGGACCTCGCCATCGAGAATGTGCCCGCCGGCGCGGCCCTGGCGAAAATCGAAGGACGACTGGATGTCGTCATGGGCGAACAGCGTGACGAGCCCGGCTCGCTCGTGCGGCGGCCGGTCATCGACCGCGACCAGGGCTAGGGGAAAAAGTGCGAGAGACGCGCAGACAAGCCAGGCTCCAGCGGTGCTCATGGGGTGTGTCCTCGGGACAGGGCAAGATCCGGGGTGCGCTCGGGCGGCGCACGCTGCGTGCCGGCTTGCGCTGGCCGAGGTCGCCCCGCGGCTCAGCGGCTGCGCACGATCGACAGGCGGAACTCGGCCCCGCCGAGGGCGAGGACCAGTCCGCGATTCTTGAGCAGAAGCCGCGCCTCCTCGAAGGTACGCAGCTGATCGACCTCGGTCCCCGTCTGCTCCGCATACAGGCCGATCGCCTCGGTGAGGAAGTCCTCGAGCTCCTCCTCGGTCATGCCTTGGGGCAGGCGTCGGCTGTCGCCGTCGAGGATCGGGTGGTCGCTCATCCAGACCATGGATACGCACCCGCCGGTCGGATGCAAGTCACAGGTCGCGCGCGTGATTGCAAGAGCACCCGGAGGCGCGGGTCGGGCTCCAGAACGGGCGTGCGATCTTGTGCCCCTTCAGGGTTCTGGTAGTTTCTGTTCCCGCGCGCCGCCCCTGTTCCAGGACTCCGAGGACTTGCCTGATGCTCGATTCGTTGGCTTCGCCCCTCGCGCTCCGGCCCGAGCCAAGCGCACGCGGTGCGCGCCGTCGTAGCACGGCGCGAGGGCTGCTTTTCCTTGCGCTGGTCGCCTCGTACCAGTCGATCCGCGCCGCGCAGGGGACGGTGTCGGGGGCCGGTAGCCGCCCCGGCCAAGCGGTCCGGGACTTCCCTCCGGTGCTCACTTGCCCGGAGCGCCTGGAGCTGTTCTGCGCGGGTCCGCTCGGCACCGTGGTGGACTACGTGGCGGACTACATGGTTGCGGCGCAGGACGCCGAAGACCCCGCACCCGTGCTCGTGTGCACGCCACCCTCGGGGTCGTTGTTCCCGCTCGGCGACACGCTGGTCACGTGCACCGCGACCGACCGCGCTGGGAACCAATCCACCTGCAGCTTCGCCGTCACCGTCCACGCAGGGGGGGACCTCACGCTCGTGTGCCCGCCCGACGTAACGCTCGAGGGCATGCACCCGGACGGCGCGGTCCTGGAATTCTCTCCCGAGGTCCTCGGCGGCTGTAGCTCTGCGCCGGAGTCGGTGAGTATCCCTCCTTCTGGCAGCTGGTTCTCACTCGGCACAACGCGCGTGACCAGCGCTGCGAGCGACCCGCTTGGGAACTCCGCCACCTGCGAGTTCTTCGTGACCGTGCATGACTCGGTTGCGCCGGCGATCGAGGTCGAACCGGTCGTCGTGCGCGTGAATCCCTCGCTCCCCGGCGCGGTCGTGAGCTTCTCCCCGCGCGTCACGGATCTGTGCGACCCGGCGCCCCAGGTGGTGTGCAGCCCGCCCTCGGGTAGCTTCTTCCCCGTCGGCCGAACGAGCGTGACGTGCATCGCCACGGACGCTTCCGGGAACCAGAGCCTCAGGGTCTTCAACGTGCGCGTGCGCAGCAGTCTGGTAGGGAGCACGAGTTCCGACGGATCGCACGACACGGAGGCGCCGGGCATGCCGCCCGGTTGGTACAGCGGCGACACGCACGAGCACGTGCAGTACTGCGATGAAAGCGTGCACTTCCAGGACGAGGTGCTGGCGCGCATGCAGGCTGAGAACCTGAATGTCGCGAACATACTGATCTGGCAACGGACCTTGTTGCCCTACACCCGCTTCGTCTGTCACGTGACCGGCAGCCCCGACCCGCTCTCGGGTCGGCACCGGATCCTGCAATACGGCGTCGAGACCTCGGGCCTCGACTGCTCGCGCTGGGGCCACCTCATCGGGCTCAACATCAGAGCGGAAGACGCGCGCATCGCGGCCGGCTCGCTGCTCGCGAACGATTGCCGAGACATGCCTGGCCTCGGGCTGGAAGGGGACGGCACGGGCATGTTCACCGCGCCGATTGCGCAGCGCTTTCTGGCGGAGCCGCGCGCCGTGTGCGGCTACGCGCACACTTTCTGGCCTATCGGGATCTATCACCCGACCGGGTACGACTGGAACACGGAGCTGCTCGCCAGCGGATTCACGACCGACGCGCGCTATCTCGACCCGCAGCAGTTTCTCGCCGTGCCGATCGTGGCGCGCCTGATGGGGATCGTGGCGCCGCCGACCAGCGCGCGCGCGTTCCTGCCGCTGCTCGGCGCCATGGACGTGGTCTTGGGCAACGTACAGTTCTTGGAGACGGTCGCGCAGGGTGGAGCCAGCCAGTTCATGGCCGTCAATCCGCCGATCGACTGGAACGAGATGACCTACAAGTTGCTCTCCGCGGGCGTGCGCGTGTCCATAGGTGGTGGTTCCGACAAGGCGTGCCTGATGACCGGGCCGAACTATCCGCGCACCTATGTGCTGGTGGACGAGGAGCTGTCCTACGACTCGTGGACGGAGGGACTGGAGGCGGGCCGCACCTCCGTCGCAGGCGGAGCAGGCACGTTCTTGCACCTCTTGTTGGATGGCGCCGAGGTGGGCAGCGATGTGCCGCTCGCCTCCCCGAACGCTCGCGCGACGGCGACGGTGGAGCTCCGGGTCGATCAGGCCGTCAACGATTGCATCGAGCTGGTCGTCAACGGCGAGGTGCTGGACTCGCGCCCTGCGGTGCGCGCCACGCGCGGCACCATCCGCGTGACTTTCGCCGACATCCCGTTTTCACGGAGCTCGTGGGTCGCGGCGCGCTTGTGCTCGAATCGAGCGCACACAGGCGCGGTCTACGTCCTTGTGGATGGCCAGCCGATCGCCGATCCCGTGCGGGCCGAGTACTGGATGCTGTGGTGCGACGTCGTGACCAAGACGACTCTCGAGCATCCCGAGCTCCAGTTCTTCGGGCAGCAAGAGTCCGAGGTCCTTGCGCTGATCGCGCGCGCGCGCCGCGCGTTCCAGGCCCTGCGCGACCTCGACGGATACGATCCAGCCTGGGGCATCGAGCGCTACGGAGTGTCGCGCGCCGGTTGCCGGGGACCAGTCACGATCGGCGCGGACAGCCCCGCGCGCCTCGGAGAGGAGTTGCGACTCACCTGCGTCAACGCACCACCGCTCGCGGACGGAGTCCTGTGCATCTCTCGCGCTGCGCTCGATGGGCCGCAGATCGCCGCGGGTCGGCCCTTGCAGGCGAGCGAACTCCCCGGCCCCCTGATCGCGACGTACGCCGTCAAGGCGACCCGCAGCGGCCACGCCGAGGTCTCGATCCCGGCCGTTCCCGAGGCGGAGCACGGGCTGCACGCGCGCTTCTTCTGGGAGCATCCTCCGCGCTGCATCCGCACGCACTGCCCGGCGGGCCCGAGCTCGAGCGACGCCTTGCTCATGGACGTTCGCTAACCCAGGTCAGGGCCCGTAGTCCATTTCACTGGCCCTCGTGGCGGCGTTGCGCCTCCTCGGAAACCATGCAGGTTGCCTTCCATGAGAAGGCCCTCTGCAGTCAAGGGGGGGTGTCGGTTTTTTTTTGCCGGTCGAGACCGGCGTCTTTGATTTCGATCCACGCGCGAGCC
>JABFRZ010000691.1 GCA_013140785.1 Planctomycetota bacterium
GCGGGCCATCTACCTCACGTCCGAGGCGCGCTACGGCGAGCTCGTCCTGCTGGGCGACGAGGTCGTGGTGGGCTTCGACGACGAGCTGCGGCGCGAGGCGCGCGACGTGCCGCTCGTCTTCGCAGGCAACTACACGTTACAGGAGTTGCCAGCGCGCCTGGCCGCGCTCGGAGACCTGCATCTCGGCGCCTTTCCCTCGCGCGCTTCCGAGAGCTACGGGCTCGTGCCGGACGAGCTGATGGCGCTCGGCCTGCCGGTGTGGGTCAGCGACCGCGGCGCGCCCAAGGAGCGCGTCGGCAGCGCCGGACGCGTGCTGCCCGCCGAGGATGCGGGCGCCTGGACCCACGCCTTCGCCGAGATCCTGGCGCACCCCGAACGACTCGAGCGCGAGCGCTTGGCGCTGCCCGTGCGCGTGCGCACGGCGGCGGAAGCCGCGCGCGAGCTGGACCGGCTCTACGCGCGCCTCTCTGGATGCGCGCTCCGTCCTTGACGATCAATCCGCGCCGATCAATCCGCCCCGATCAAGAGGCGCATCCCGTTCGTGCGCATGAAGCTGGCGGGCGTGACGAAGGCACCCTGGCCGAAGATCTCGAGGTCCACCAGTGCGGGATCCGCCGGGATGCCGAGGTCCACGCTCACCGGGCCGTTCGCGAAGATGCCCGCACGGATCAGGGGTAGGCGCCGAGTCGGATCGATCAAGAGCTCACCAAAGGGGGTCGGGATGCCGCACGGATCCGCGGGCGTCGCCTCGCCGAGCGAGAGCTGCAAGTGTACGAGCGCGCCCTGGGGCGCGGGACCGTCCAGCGTGAGCCGGATCGTGTTGCCCGTGAGCACGTACCCGGCGGTGTGGCGCAGCGTACCCGGGTTCGGGACGCAGCCGAGGATCGGCACGGCCGCGCCGAGGTCGATGCGCAGGAGCGCGCGATCCAACGGTAGGAGGCCCACGCGCGCGAGCAGGTAGCGCCCGTCCGCGGTGATGTCCCAGGAGTTGCCGTCGATGCTGTTCAGGAGCTGGCCCTGGACGTCCGTTTCGCCTTGGCGCAAGACCACTTCGAGGTCTCGCATCAGGGCGATGTTGTTGCCGAGCGGGCCGTCGGTCCGGGCGACCCAGTACACCTGGCCCGAGTTCGAGATGCGCACGCAGGGAGCGAAGTCCACCAGCGCCTGCGGGGCCAGCGAAGCGAGCACGTCGCCCTCCTGGGCCAGCTTGACCGAGTTCTTGAGCAGCAGGCCGTTGCTGGTGCTGGCGCCCGAGAGCATCACCAGGGCCGCATGGCCCCCGAGGTCGTTCAAGTCGTGGCCGTGATGGAAGCTATTGGCAGGGTGGACGGACAGGATCGAGCGTCCCGGCACGGGTGACGGATCACCCGAGCGCAGGAGCACCTGCGCGCTAGTGACCAAGCGCTCGCGCCCGTCGGTCGCGGTGACGCGCCACATCCAGTCGTCCCCGCTCACGGCCTGGGCGAAGCCGCCTTGCTGGGCGGAATCGAAGGTGCTCACGAGCGCTCCGTCGGGCAGGGCCTGGCCGGTGCGCAATTCCACCGTGCGCGCGACGTTCACGCCCAGCTCGTCGAACTCGAGCCGCACGAGGGCGTACTGGAGGTCGGCCGTGTCCACCAGCGCTACCACGGTGTCGCGCGCGTTCGCGCCGCAGCTGTAGATGTTGCGGCACAGGGTTCCCACGGGGAGGCCTGCCGCGACCAGGGGCGCACCCGAGAGCAGCACGACCTGGCCGTTCCTGAGCACAGCCCGCCCCGTGGGGGGCAGGGGCGGCGGCATCAGGTCCAGCCCCACGAGGACCACCAGGTTGTCGATCGATCCGGCCACGTTGACCAACGACGCGACGCGCGCGGGCGGCGCGGCCAGCGCGTCGCCGACAGAGAGGGCCAAAGCACCATCAACCACCAGGCGCTTCGTGGTCGCGGTCCCCGAGGCGAAGGTGTTCACCAGGGCAGCCCAGTGCCGGTCACTGCTGATGACGGGGCTTCGGATCGAGGTGACGGCTTGTCCGGCGACCAGTTCGTTGGAGCGCAGCAGGGGCACGAGCTCCTGCGCGAGAGACCGGCCCGACAGGAGCGCGAGCGCACACACCGTTTCAAGATGCAAGCGTGCAAGTGATTGCATGACGATCCTCCGAAGTTCCGAAGTAGAAGGCCCAAGAAATCGAAAAGGGCGAGAGCCAGTGCTCGCGCTCGTTTCGACACGAGAGTAGCCCTGCGGGATCCGGGAGAGGTCCGAAAAGAAAGCTCACCTTGCAGCTCCCCGCGCGCCGTCGGGCCGGCGGGGTGAGGGAATCCGCCTCCGCGCGCGGGTATCCTCCAGAAACCCGCCACACTCTTCCCCTTGAAGGCCCTCTACCCTCCGTTCCTTCCGCCGCGGGACCTGCCGAAGCGCGTGCTGGTCGTGGCGCCGCATCCCGACGACGAAGTCTTTGGCTGCGGCGGGATGCTGGCCTGGCACGGACGCCTCGGCGCGACCGTGCGCATCCTGGTGCTGAGCGACGGCGCGGCTGGCGATCCGGGACACCGCGACGAGCGCATCGTCGAGACGCGCCGGCGCGAGTCGCGGGCCGCGGGAGCGGTGCTCGGCTTCTCCGACTATCGCTTCCTCGACCTGTGCGACGGACACCTCGGAACGGTCGTCGACCTGCACGCGCGCATCGCGCGCGAGCTCGAGGAGTTCCAGCCCGAGCTCGTCTACGGTCCCTCGCCGCAGGAGCTGCACCCCGACCACCGCGCCACCTCGCGCGCGCTGATCGCGGCGCTCGCGCGCGGCCCGCGCCGGCGCGTGTTCCTGTACGGCGTGAACGCGCAGGTCACGGCCAACGTGCTGTTCGACACGACCGCCGTGCGCGCGCTCAAGCTGGCCGCGGTGCAGTGCTTCGAGAGCCAGATCGCGTACCACGATCTCGTGGCCAAGGGCACGGCGGTCGATATCTCGCGCACCGTGAACGTGGAGGACGCGGGCGTCGTGTACATGGAGGGCTACGCAGAGGTCTGGAGCGACGAGCTCTCGGCCTACGAGCGCGAGCTCACGGCCGTGCAGGCGCGTGTCCTCGGCGCCGAGCGCACCTCGGCCGAGGCCCTGGGCCTGCCGCGCGCCTCGGCCGTGATCTCCACCTGGAACAAGTGCGCGGTCGTGTGCGAGAACCTGCGCTCGATCCGGGCCCAGTCGCTGCCCTTCGCCGAGGTCATCGTGGTCGACAACGCCAGCCACGACGGCACGGCCGAGCGCATCGCGCGCGAGTTCCCCGAGGTGCGCCTGATCGTCATGCCGCACTCGGCCTACGGCGCCTGCGAGACCTTCAACGTCGGCTTCGCGAGCGCGACAGGGGAGCTGGTCGCGATCCTCGACGACGACGTGGTGCTGCCGCCGAGCTGGCTCGAGCAAGCCACGCTGCGGCTCCTCGGCGAGCCGAAGACGACCGCGGTCGTCTCGACCGAGACGATCGAGCCCGGCATGCCGCCCGAGTACATCGCGGCCTCGAAGGCGAAGGGCCGGCGCTATATGAGTACTTTCCGCGGCTGCGGCAGCCTCGCGCGCCGCGCCGCGCTGGCCCAGGCCGGCTACTACGACGAGCGGCTCTTCATCTACGGCAACGAGCGCGACCTCACCTGCCGCTTGCTGAACCTCGGCTACCGCGTGCTGCAGGACCCCGAGATCGAGATCCACCACATGACGCCCTTCGGGATCCAGATGGGCAAGCGCAGCCTCTACTACCACGCGCGCAACGCCTGGCTGACGATGCTGAAGTACGCGCCGCTCGAGGACCTCCTGCGCCTGCCGTTCCTGGTTGTCTCGCAGGTGCTCCTGCGCGGCGAGCGCAGCGAGGCCGCGGGCGCCGCGACCGACGCCACCGGCACGATCGGCATCGGGAAGTCGATCCGCGAGACGCCGGGCGCGGCCTGGATCCTGTGCAAGGCCGCTCTCAGCGTGCTGTGGAACGCGCCCTACTGCCTGAAGCACCGCCAGCCGGTGAAGGCGCCGGACTTCCAGCTGCCGCTCGGCTGAGGCTGGGCCTGCGGGGCTTGACACCCGCACGAGAAGTGGGTGACCTGGCCTCCGGCGCGCAGGGCGCCCCCCGTCCGCGGAGAGGACCGAGTCCACCTGAGCGAAGTTCGACGTCCGGTTCACGCGACCTTCCTTCCTCGCCCGACGCCAGCGGACCCCGGGCTGTCACAAGGAGGTCCGTCATGGCCGAGCGTCACCTTCCCGTCCGTCCCGATCTCGAGCAGCTGCGGCACCAGGCGAAGGACCTGCTGCGCGCCGTCCGCCGCGCGGATCCGTCCGCGCTGGCCGAGCTGGTGGAGCATCATCCCGGAGCGCTGGACCCTGTCCTGGCCAAGCTCGCCGATGCCCAGCTCGCGCTTGCGCGCAGCTACGGCCTTGCGAGCTGGACGCGCCTCGCGCTCGCCTGCCGGATGACCGACGCGATCTGGCGCGACGATGCCGAAGCCGTGCGCGAGCTCGTGAGGCGCCATCCGCGCCTCCTGCACGAGAGCGCGCGCGGCGTGAAGCGCTGCAACTGGGGCCCGCCGCTGTCCTATGCCGCGAACCTGGGACGGCAATGCATCGTCGCGCTGCTGCGCGGCCTGGGCGCCGCCGATCTCCAGTCCGCCTTCGCCCGGGCTTGCTTGCAGGGCCGGATCGACACGGCTCGACAGCTCTACGCCCTGGGCGCGCGTCCCGCGACCGACGCGCTCATGGGACCCGCCGAGACGCTGAGCGCCGCGGGGCTCGCGCTGCTGCTCGAGCTCGGCGCCGCGATCCGCGACGGGGACGGGAATCGGCTCGCGCCCGTCGCCCTGGTGCTCGAGACCTATGCCCGCGATCCGGCGGGCAAGCACCGCTGCCTGGAGCTCTTCGCCGGGCTCGGCATCGAGCTCCCGGACACTGCGCCCATGGCGCTGCATCGCGGACGGATCGACCGGCTCGAGGAGCACCTGCGTCGCGACCCCGGGCTCCTGGCCCGCACCTTTCCGCACGCGGAGATCTACCCGCCCGAGCTCGCCTGCCACGCCGACGAATCGCTGGCCCTGCACGGGACCCCGCTGGCGGGCACGACCCTGTTGCACCAGTGCGTCGACTTCGACGAGCTCGAGTTCGCGCGCTGGCTGGTGCAGCGGGGAGCCGACGTGAACGCGCGTGCAGCCGTCGATGCCGAGGGCTTCGGCGGGCACACACCGCTCTTCGGCTGCGTCGTCTCGCAGCCCTTCCGCGTCGGTTTGCGACGGGACGAGTCGTTCGCGCGCTTCTTGCTGGAGCACGGGGCCGACCCGAGCCCGCGCGCTTCGCTACGCAAACGCCTGCGCTTCGTGGCCGACGAAGCCCTGCACGAATACCGCGACGTCACGCCCCTGACGTGGGGCGAGCGCTTCCACGACCGCGACTGGGTGAGCCCGCCAGTGATGCGCCTGATCGCCGAGCGCGGCGGGCACGCCTGACTCCGCCGGATGTCCGGCTCGCGAGCGGATCGAGAAGTTGGGACTGGGGGGCTGCGGCCGACCACCCTCAGCGCGTGATCAAGACGATCGCGGCCAGCGCGAATCCGAGCCCGAGCTGCTGCACCGGGCGCGGCCGGTCGCGCAGCACGAGCACGCCGAGCAGCACGGTGAAGGCCGGGTAGAGATTCGAGAGCGTGGCCACGGTGGAGATCGGCGCGCGCGCCAGCGCGAAGAGGTAGAAGCCGTTGGCGCTGAAGTCGAACACCCCCGAGGCGATGGCGGCGGCCGGCGAGGCGCTTCTTGGCCACGGGCGTTGGCGGCGCAGGAGCAACGCCAGGGCGACGAGCGGCAGCGAGGCCGTGCGCGCGACGAGCAAAGGTAGGAGCTGCTGACTCGTGCCCGCGCGTTCGAAGGCAATCAGGAAGACGCCGATGAAGGCGCCCGAGACCGCCGCCAGGGCGAGCGCGCGCCGGCGCAGAGCCGGAGCGTTCGTGCGCGTGCCGCCGTCGGCCGAGACCAGCACGATCGTCAGCCCGGCCAGCGCGATCCCGAGCCACGCGCTCGGGCTCGGGATCGCGCTGGCC
>JABFRZ010000620.1 GCA_013140785.1 Planctomycetota bacterium
CTCTTCCCCCTGCTCCTCGCTCTCTCCCAGCAGATCCGCCCGGACTCCCTCGACGACGTCCAGGGCCTCGTGCGCGTCGCGGCCGGAGCCCTGACGCTCGACACGGTGAACCAGCTCGAGCTCGACGTGGCCTCAGTGCTCCCGAGCGGCGAGGTCGAGCTCGTGGCCGACGGCCGCGACCGTTCCGCGCTGGCGCGCGCCGGCATCCCCTACACCCTGGTGCACACGGACCTGGCGGCCTTCTACGCCTCGCGCCTGACGCCGCGCGAAGCCATCCGTGGTACGCCGCCGCTCGGCGCGTGGCTCGTGCCGCAGTTCGGCGCGGGCTCCATGGGCGGGTACTACACCTACCTCGAGGTCGCCTCGGTCCTGGACCAGATCCACGCCGCCTATCCGAGCCTGACCACGGCCAAGTTCTCGATCGGCACGACCGGCCAGGGTCGCACCCTGTGGGCCATGAAGATCTCGGACAACCCGGGTGTGGACGAGAGCGAGCCCGAGGTGCGCTTCGACGCCATGCATCACGCGCGCGAGCCAGAGAGCATGCAGTCCACGTTCTGGCTGATGCTGGCGCTGCTGGAGCGCTACGGCACGGATGCGCTCTCGACCTACCTGGTGAACGCGCGCGAGATGTGGTTCGTGCCGTGCGTCAACCCCGACGGCTACGAACACAACCGCAGCACGAATCCCTCCGGCGGCGGCCTGTGGCGCAAGAACCGGCGCGCGAACGCGGGTGGCACGATCGGCGTCGATCTGAACCGCAACTACGACTACCAGTGGGGCTTCGACGACAGCGGGAGCTCGCCTTCGGGCTCCAACGAGACCTACCGCGGCACGGCGCCGGCCAGCGAGCCCGAGATCGCGGCCATGCAGGCCTTCATCCTGTCGCGCAGCTTCGCGGTTGCGATCTCGGCCCACACCTACTCGGATCTCTGGCTGTGGCCGTGGGGCTACGTCGCGGCCGGGCCGCCCAACAACGCGCAGTACGTCGAGCTCGGCGACCTGTGTACGCTCGAGACCAACTGGACCCGTGGTCCGGCCGGGCTCACGCTATATCTCGCGAACGGCGTGACCGTCGACTACGACCACGCGCTGGAGGGCACGCTCGCCTTCACGCCCGAGATCGGCAATTCGAGCGACGGCTTCTGGCCGCCGACCGGGCGCATCGTGCCGCTGGCCCAGATCACCGAGCCGGGCTTCCTGCGCTCGGCCTGGGCCGCGGGCGCGTACGTGCACGAGCAGAGCCGAACTATCAGCGAGGTCGGCGACGGCGACGGCTTCTACGAGCCCGGAGAATCGTTCCGGCTCGTGTTCGACCTGCGGAACAGCGGGCGCGCGACCTCTGGCGCGGTCGAGGTCGAGCTCGAGAGCACGACCCCGGGCGTGACCGTCACGACCGGCTCCGTCAACCTCGGCGCGCTCGCGCCCTTCAGCGGAGCCACGCACGCGGGCCAGCCGCTCGAACTCGCGCTCGGCGCCGGCATGACGACCGGCACGAGCGTGAACTACGTGGCGCGCATCGTGTACGAGGGCTTCGTGCAGGAGTTCCCCGGCTCGTTCGGCCTCGGCCAACCGCGTCCGTTCCTGACCGACGACCTCGAGCTGCAGCTCGGCTGGACGGTCGGCGCGCCCGGCGACGCGGCCACGACCGGCGTGTGGGCCTATGGCGACCCGGTCGGCACGCTCAACGGCAGCGCGCCCTCGAACCCGGGCGACGACGCCACGCTCGCGCCCGGCGTGCGCTGCTTCGCGACGGGCAACGGCTCGACCACGGCCGGGGGCGACGACGTGGACGGCGGCCCGACCACGCTGACCTCGCCGCGCCTGCAGCTCTCCGGCGTCTCCGGCGCGACCCTCTCCTACCGGCGCTGGTTCGCCAACGCCACCGTGCTCAACGACGCGCTCGAGGCCTCGCTCTCGGACGACGACGGCGCCTCGTGGGTCCAGCTCGAGAACGTCACCGGAGCGACCTCGAACTCCTGGATCGAGAAGAGCTTCGCGGTCGAGGACTTCGTCGCGCTCACCGACCAGGTGCGCCTGCGCTTCCGCACCGGCGACCAACCCAACGACTCGCTGACCGAAGCGGGCGTGGACGAGATCGCGTTCGAGACCTTCGACGCGGGCCTGAAGCTCAACTTCTACGGCCGCCCCACCATCGGCGACGACATCGTCATGCACGTGGCCGCGCCGCCGGGCGAGCCTTGGCGGGTGCTCGGCTACGTGGCGCTGCCCGGAACGCCCTCGGGCGCACTCGGGCCGCGCAAGGTCTGGAGGTTCCGGCTCCCGAGCGGAGCCTCGCCCGCGAATGGACTCGCGCGCGTGACCCTCACGATCCCCGACGAGCCGGCGCTGCTGGGCCTCACCCTCCAAGCCCAGGCGTTCCTGAACGGGACGCTCCAGCGCTCGAACGTGGCCGAGATCACCTTCCAGTAGCGCGGAGCAGCGCGGGGCGCGGGCTATCATCCCGCGCCCATGCCGCGCCTCTTCTTGCTGGACGGGACCGCGCTCGCCTACCGCGCGCACTTCGCGCTGGCGGGCTCGCGTCTCGCGCGCGCCGACGGCCGGCCGACGGGCGCCACCTACGGTTTCACGATGACGCTGCGGCGCATCCTCGAGGAGGAGCAGCCGGATCTCTTGGCCGTGGCGCTCGACGCCGCCGGCCCGACCTTCCGCCACGAGCGCTACGACCAGTACAAGGCCACGCGCGAGCGCGTGCCGGAGGAGCTGGTCGGGCAGCTCGACGCGATCCGCGCCGTGATCCGCGCGCACGGCGTGCCGCTGTTCGAGATTCCCGGGGTCGAGGCCGACGACGTCATCGGCACGCTCGCGAAGCAGGCCGAGAAGGCCGGGCACGAGGTCTTCATCGTCACCGGCGACAAGGACTTCATGCAGCTCGTGAGCGAGCGCGTGAAGCTCTACAACGTCTTCAAGACCGGCGAACCGCCCGAGATCCAGGGCCTCGGCGCGGTGAGGGAGAAGTTCGGGACGGACCCGGCGCACGTGATCGACGTGCTGGCGCTGATGGGCGACAGCTCGGACAACGTGCCGGGCGTGCATGGGATCGGGCCGAAGGGGGCGACGGAGTTGATCCAGCGCTTCGGGAGCGTGGAGAACCTGCTCGCGCATCTCTCCGAGGTGCCCGAGAAGACGCGCGCCAAGATCGAGGCCTCGCGCGCGATGCTCTTGCTCTCGCGCGAGCTGGTCACGATCCACACCGCTGTTCCGCTGGCACCCGGCCTCGAAGCACTGGCGAAGCCCGCGCCCGACTCGCAAGCCCTGATCGAGCTCTTCCGCGAGCTCGAGTTCGGGACCCTGCTCGAGAAGGTCGCCGCGAAGAAGAGCGAGCCCAGCCGCAGCGGGCCGCGCGACTACGTGACGGTGCGCGAGCGCGCCGGGCTCGAAGCCATGCTGCGCGAGTTGCGCGCGGCGCGCTGCTTCGCGCTCGACACCGAGACGACCAGCCTGTTCCCGCTGGAGGCCGAGCTGGTCGGGATCTCGTTCTCGGCCGCGGCTGGACGCGCGTTCTACGTGCCGGTCAAGCCCAATGTGTTCCCTGAGGGCCGCGCCGCGCTGCTGGCGGCGCTCGCGCCGCTGCTCACCGACCCGGGCCTCGAGCGCTTCGGTCAGAACACCAAGTACGACTGGCTCGTGCTCGCGCAAGCGGGGCTGCGCCTGCCGCCGCCGGCCTTCGACACGCTGGTGGCGAGCTTCTGCGTCTCGGGCGGCGACGCGCGCACGCACGGCCTCGACGCGCTGGCGCTGCGCACCTTCGGGATCAAGAAGATCCCGACCGCCGAGCTGATCGGCAAGGGCAAGACGATGGTCACGATGGACCAGGTGCCGCTCGAGAAGGTCAGCGAGTACGCCTGCGAGGACGCGGACGTGACCTTCCGGCTGCGCGAGCCGCTGGCGCGCGAGCTGGAGGAGGTCGGCGCGCTGGCGCTCTACCACGAGCTCGAGCTGCCGCTGGTGCCCGTGCTGGCGGCCATGGAGGAGCGCGGCATCCGCCTCGACACGACGCTGATCCAGGGGCTCGCAGTCGAGCTGGAGCAGGAGCTCGTGCAGCTCACGCACGCGGTGCAGGGGCACGCTGGCGAGAACTTCAACGTCAACAGCACCAAGGCCCTGGGCGAGATCCTGTTCGAGAAGCTGCGCATCCAGGACCAGGCCGGGGTCAAGCGCGTGAAGAAGACCCAGACCGGCTGGGCCACGGACGCGGACACGCTTTTCCTGCAGTACGGCGACGTGCCTATTGTCAAGTCGCTGCTCGAGTACCGCGAGGTCCAGAAGCTGAAGAGCACCTACGTCGATGCGCTGCCGCAGTACGTGAACGCGAAGACCGGCCGCATCCACTGCTCCTTCAGCCAAGTCAGCGCCGCCACCGGGCGCCTGGCCTCGAGCGAGCCCAACCTGCAGAACATCCCGGTGCGCAGCGCGCGCGGCAAGAAGCTGCGCGCGGCCTTCGTGCCGCGCGCGAGCGATTCGGGCGGCGAATGGCTGCTGCTCTCGGCCGACTACAGCCAGATCGAGCTGCGCGTGATGGCGCACCTCTCGGGCGACGAGCACATGCGCCGCACCTTCGAGCGCGGCCAGGACGTGCACGCCGCCACCGCCGCGCGCGTCTTCAACGTGATGCCCGAGCTGGTCACGCGCGAGATGCGTGACAAGGCGAAAGTCATCAACTTCGGCCTCCTCTACGGCATGGGCCCGCAGCGCGTGGCCAAGGAGACCGGCATGCCGCTCTCCGAGGCGCGCACCTTCGTCGAGCGCTACTTCGCCTCGTTCCCCACCATCCGCGCCTGGATGGACCGGCTGCTCGAGGAGGCGCGTCGCAAGGGCTACGTCGAGACGCTGCTCGGCCGCCGGCGCAAGCTGCCCGAGCTCAACTCGAGCGACAACCGCGTGCGCGTCTTCGCCGAGAACGCAGCGCTCAATACCCCGGTGCAGGGCTCGGCCGCCGACATCATCAAGCGCGCCATGATCGACCTCGAGCGCGCGCTCGAACGCTCGCAGCTCCAGGGGCGCATGCTCCTGCAGGTACACGACGAGCTCGTGCTCGAATGCCCCGCGCGCGAGCTGGCCGAGACGCGCGAACTCGTGCGCCAGTGCATGGAGGACGCGGTGAAGCTCGCCGTTCCGCTCAAGGTGGACGTCGGCGCCGGTCCGAACTGGCTGGCCGCGCACTGAACGCCTCCGCAGCACGCCTGCGCAGCCGACGTCTAGCGCGAAGCCCCCTCGGGACCCGAGCCCCCTCCGTACCCGAGCCCACGCAGCATCTGCTGCGCCGCCTCGTCCACCTCGCCGCTCGGCGGCGGTCCGAGCCCAGCGCTCAGCAGAGACAGGTGCTGCTGGAAGGATTCGAGCAGGCGCCGTAGGCGCGCGAGCTCTTCGCCCGCGCTCGCGGACAGGTCCTCTCCCTCCTCCGGATCGCGCGCGAGGTCGAAGAGCGACCACTCGCGCTCACTCTTGAAGCGCACCTGTGCGTCCTGCGGTTCGTACACGATCTTCCAGGCACCGTCGCGCAGGCTCGCCTGGCGCGCGCGCACGTCGTTGACCTCGGACCAGATCGGGAGCAGAGCAACGCTCTTCGCCAAGAGGTCGCGGCCCTGCATGCGTGGGTCGGGCGGAAGCCCGAGCGCGGCCAGGATCGTCGGGGCGACGTCCACCTGCTGAGCGGGCGCGGCGACCCGCGCGGGAGCGAGCCCCGGCACGCGCACGACGAGCGGGATCGCGAGCACCTCGCGGTGCAGCGATTTCCCGTGCTGCAGGAAGCCGCGCTCGAACTGCTCCTCGCCGTGGTCGGAGGTGACGACCACCAGCGTGCGCTCGGCGATCCCGCTGCGCTCGAGCTCGTGGAGCAGGCTGCCGAGCGCGCGGTCCACGTGCCGCAGGGCTGCGTCGTAGAGGTGCACGAGGTGCGCGCGGTCCTCGGCCTTGCCAGGAAAAGGGTCGCGGTTCTTGTCCTTCAGGGTCAACGGGCTGAAGTCGGTGAGCTGCGAACTGCAACCCTTCGAAGCGCAGTCGAGG
>JABFRZ010000493.1 GCA_013140785.1 Planctomycetota bacterium
GGCCGTGGCCAGCGCCGTGCGCGACGCTCTGCGGCGCGCGGCCGAGGCCGAGCGCGAGGCCATCGGGCGCATCACGGGCGGCATGAACCTGCCTGGGCTCCTCTAGTGTCCCGTCTCGCAAGTCCGTGGAACATGGATGTGCGCTGGATCGCCGCTGGCTGCATTGCGCCTCCGAGTATCACGGCGGCAACGCGTCGTCGGCGACGCCTTGCCAGCAACGGTCCATCACACCTCCCTGTCCCAGGGACGCTCGAGACGGGGCAGTAGCCAGACGCTGCGCGCATGGCATACCCCAAGCCGCTCGAGCGCCTGATCGCGGCCTTCGAGCGCTTCCCCGGCATCGGGCGGCGTTCGGCCGAGCGCATGGCCTTCCACGTGCTGCGCGACCCGGAGGCCATGGAGCTCGCGGTCGCACTGCGCGACGCGGCCGAGAACACACGCCGCTGTGGGTTGTGCCACAACGTGACCGAGCAGGACCCGTGCGCGCTGTGCGCGGATCCCGCGCGCGACGCGAGTCAGTTGCTCGTGGTCGAGGAACCGCGCGACGTCGAAGCCGTCGAGCGCTCGCAGGCCTACCGCGGCCGCTACCACGTGCTGCTCGGCGCCTACAACCCAGCCGAGGGCACCGAGGAGAAACACCTGACCGTGGCCGCGCTGGTGAAGCGCCTCGCACACGGCGGCGTGAACGAGCTGATCCTGGCGACCGATCCCGATGCCGAGGGCGAGGCCACCGCGCTGGTCGTGCTTGCGGCCGTCGATCGCGCGCGCCTCGCGCTCAAGGTCACGCGGCTCGCGCGCGGCGTGCCGGCCGGCTCGGCGCTCGAATACCTGCACAAGGGCGTGATCCAGGATGCGCTCTCAGGACGCATCGCGCTGCGCGAGCGCTCGTAGCCCGAACCCGCCGTGCGCAACGTCCGCGTCCTGCTCGCCTACGACGGCTCGCGCTTCTTCGGCTGGCAACGCCAGGAGGGCTTTCCGAGCGCGCAGGAGGCGCTCGAAGACGCGCTGCTCTCCTTGTGCGGCGAACGCGTGGCCGTGCTCGGAGCCGGACGCACCGACACGGGAGTCCACGCCCTTGGCCAGGTGGCCAACTTCCACCTCGAGTCGCGCTTGCCCGACGAGCGCTTCCTGTTCGCGCTGAACGCGCACGTGCCCACGGGCTTGGTGGTGCGCGCGCTCGAGACCTGCAGCGACGCCTTTCACGCCCAGAAGGACGCACGCGGCAAGCGCTATGTCTACCTGGTGCGCACGGAGACCTTTCCGTTGCCCTTCGCGCGTGCCCACTGGCACTGGGTGACCGACCCGCTCGACCTGGGGGCCATGCGCGCGGGCGCGCGGCACTTCGTGGGCCGCCACGACTTCGGCTCGCTCGCCAGCGCGGGCTCGCCGCGCAGATCCAACGTGCGCCACATCCGTTGCCTGCACCTCTACGCCCGGCGCAGCGGTTTCGTGCTGGCGGTCGAGGGTGACGGCTTCCTCTACAACATGGTGCGCACCTTGGCCGGCACCCTGCTCGAGGTCGGGAGCGGTAAGCGCGCGCCCGAGAGCATCCCGGCCCTGCTCGCGTCACGAGATCGCAGGCTGGCCGGCCCGACGGCTCCGCCTGGCGGGCTCTACCTCGCGCGCGTCTTGTACCGCGAGCCGTGCTTCACGCGCGTCGTGCGCGGGCCTCGCGGTAGGCCCGGGTTCTTCCAGGGGTGATCTCGCCTGCGTGCGGCGACGAGCGCGTGCGGCCGGCGCGGAAGGCTCGCTTCGGCTACACTGCCCGAGTCCACGCGCGCGACCGGCGGCTTCGCACTCTAGGCAGCCCTCCCGACCATGCAGACCGAGGCCAAGGAATATTGGAAGCTCTTCAAGCCTGCCGCCTGCAGCTTGAAGCTCAGCGGGACGACCCGCGAAGAGGCCTTCGCGGAGCTGGTCGAGAACTTCGTCAAGGCGAAGTCCCTGGATGCCGCGCTCGGGGGCGGAGCGCTGCGGGCCCTGATCGAACGCGAGATCGTGGCCTCGACCGGGGTCGGCCAGGGCGTGGCCATCCCGCACGTCAAGCTGGCGGGTTTGGAGGAGCCGATCTTCAGCCTTTCGCTCCATCCGCTCGGGCTCGAGTGGGCCTCGCTCGACGGCGCACCCGTGACGATCTTGTTCGCCGTGCTGCGGCCCGAGCGTCCGGGCGCGCGGTACAACCCGGAACGACACCTGGACATGATGCGCTGGATCTCGCAGCTCGGTCGCGACGGTGACTTCCGCCGCTTCGTGGCGGGCGTGACCACCAAGAAGGCATTGGTGGACCTGCTGCACGAGATGTCGGGACCGTGATGGCGTGCTCCATCGGAGTCTTCGAGGCGTCGGGGCCGTGACCCTGCGGCCTCCGTCCGCCGAGCTGCGCTGCACCGTGCAGGTGGGCAACGCGCAGGGCCTGCATGCGCGTCCGTGCCACGCGGTCGCCGCACGCGCCCTCACGTTCCAGAGCGAACTGCGCATTCGTTCGCGCGGGCGCGAGGTCAACGGCAAGAGCATCCTCGAGCTGATGACGCTTTCAGCCGGGCCTGGGACCGAGCTCGAGCTGGTGGCTCGCGGTCCGGACGCGGAGGCCTTGCTCATCGCGCTGAGGGAGATCTTCGAGGGCTGCTTCGGCGAGGAGCCCGAGCGGCGCCGATAGCGGCGCTGGACGGAGGGCGCGGGCCCGCCCTACCCGCAGGCGCGAGCGGAAGGGTCTTCCGCTCGCTGCCGAGAGAAGGGATGGGAAAGCGCCAGGAGACCCTCCAGCTTTCTCCGGGCTCCATCCGAAAGGCGGTTCGCGACCGAGCTCCGTCCACCGGGCGGAGCGTGCGGGCGTTCCCCACGTGAACCGAAAGCCAATCCAGAGGTGACGGTGTTCCGGAAAGCAAAGAGCGTCGTCGGTCTCGACCTGGGCCACCAGGTCGTCAAGGCCGTCGAGATCTCCATGGAAGGCCCCGAGCCGGTGATCACCGGTTTCGCGCGAGCCGAAGTGTCTGCGGGCGCAGACCGCGCCGAGGCCATCACCAAGGTCTTCCAAGAAGGCAAGTTCAGGAGCAAGAGCGTGGTCACGGCGGTATCCGGTCAGGCCGTCGTCGTGCGCTACATCACGATGATGCAGATGAACGACGCGGAGCTGCGCCAGGCCATTCGCTTCGAGTCGGACAAGTACTTGCCCTTCGAGTCCGACGAGGTGCAGATCGACTGCCAGCGCCTGACGCGCAAGCCGCACGCCCCGACTGAGGGCGCCGCAGCCCAGGAGCAGATGAGCGTGGTCATCGCCGCCTGCAAGAAGTCGGCGATCGAGGAGCGCATCAAGGAGATTGCCAAGAACGGCCTCACCCCGCTGGCCGTGGACGTGGACGTGTTCGCGCTGGCCAACGCCTGGGAGCTGTGTGGCCTGGCCGAGGTCGCCGGAGAAGGCGGTCAAGAGCGCGCGATCGCGTTGGTGGACGTGGGCGCATCGGTGACCTCGATCAACGTCCTGTGCGGCGGCGAGACCTGCTTCAGCCGCGAGATCGGGATCGGCGGCCAGGACATGAGCCAGGCCGTCGCGCGTCGCCTAGGCCTGGAGAACACCGAGGCCGAGGCGCTCAAGCGCGATCCTCAGGGCCGCGAAGCCGAGATCAGTCGCGCCATCGCCCCCGTGCTGGAGGATCTGGTCAGCGAGCTCACGCTCTCGCTCGACTACGTCGAGAACCGCGAGGGCCTGCGGGTCGAGGAAATCCTGCTGTCCGGCGGGGGCGTGCTCGCTCCGGGCACGGTCTCGTTCTTGGAGCAGGCGACCGGGCGCACCACGCGCACCTGGAATCCCCTCGAGGGACTGCGCGTGGCCGAGAGCCGCGTGAACGTTCAGGCCATGGAGGCCTGTGCATCGTCTCTGGCTGTCGCGATCGGACTCGCTTCGAGGGCTTGCGCCCAATGATCCTCATCAACCTGTTGCCCGAGGAGTACCGCCAGAAGCGCCGCACTCCGATCAAGCTCCTGCTCGCGGTCTCGGCCGCCGTGGCCGTCAATGGTTCGCTGGCGGCCTTCTGGGCCTGGACGGCCTTCGGCGTGGCGGCCGAGGTCAAGTCCGAGCTGGCCGTGCTGGAGGACCAGAAGGCCGGTCTCGATCCCCAAGTTGCCTACCACCGCGACCTGGAGAAGGAGTCCGAGGTGTTCGCGGCGCGCGAGCAGATGCTCAAGCAGATCACGGCCAACCGCATCTCCTGGACGCGCAAAGTCGACGAGCTCATCGACGTGGTGAACCTCGGCGGCGACGGCGAGAAGTACCTGGTGTGGTTCGACGACCTCACGGTCGATCAGAAGGAGAGCAGCCGAGCCAAGAGCTTCGGCAGCCTCAAGGCCACCGGGCACTCAGGCTCGACCAATCCCTCGCACGTGGCGAACTTCCTCGACGACCTCGAGCGCTCTTCCTTCTGCGAGGACTTCAACAAACCTGCGCCGCCCGAGGGGTCGCAGAGCAGCAAGGACGAGGGCTTGATGCCGGCCGAGGTCTGGAACTTCCCGCTCGAGGTGACGCTCAAGGCGCCCGAGCAGCGCCAGCGCGGTCCTGACGGCAAGCTCCTGCCGGTGCAGGAGAGTCCGAAGACCGAGAAGCCCAAGTCCGGAGGCAAGAAGAAGTGAACACCGAGAAAAAGCACCGGCTCGTCATGGCGGGTATCGGCCTTGGCCTGGCCGCCGCTCTGGGCACGCTGATCTACTACCAGCAAGAGGGCATCGACAAGCGCCGAGCCGAGGTGGCCGCGCTCAGGGAGGACATCGAGGCCAGCCGCAAGCTGCTGCAGGGGACGGCCGAGTTGGTCAAGGGGGTCATCATCCAGCGCGAGACCGACGGTGTCATCAAGGAGATCCTGTCGGACGAGAAGGACATCACCGATCTGGTGCGCACGCTCAACAAGTTCAGCCAGGAGGCGGGCTTCAACTTCGCGTCGATCAAGGACGGCACCCGCACCAGCAAGAAGAGCAAGGAGGACTTCGAGCGCGTCTCCTACACGCTCGCCTTCGACGTGGACGCGTTCCAGCTACTGGTCTTCCTCCACAAGATCGAGAGCCACAAGCGCTTCATGAACGTGACGGCCTTCAAGCTGCAAGCCGCCAATCGCAACGAGTACACCGCGGAGACCGCGCCGCGCCACCGCATCACGCTAGACCTCGAGACCTACGTGTACGCTCCGACCGGCAACGCGAAAGAGGTCAAGATCGACCAGTACGAGAAGAAGAAAGAGCTCCTCATCAGCGAGATCTCCAAGCGCGGAGCCGAGCTGCGCGTGCCCTTCTACGACTATCGCGGCCAGCGCGCGCGTCGTGACCCGTGGATCGACCCGCGCGTGCCCGTGGACGGTGGTCCGACCATGCCGATCGAGGAGCAGATCGCGCTGGTCGATGGCCTGATCGAGAAAACCGTCGAGATCCAGCATGTTTGGGACGAGGCCAAGGGCGCTGAGAACCTGATCCAGACCATGAAGCTGCGCGCCGACCTCGAGCAGAAGCTGGCGTTGTTGGAGGAGGATATTCGGCGCGTGGACGTCGGCGGCCTGCTGGTCTTCGTGCCGGCCCAGCGGCGCTTCGACAAGAACGTCGTCGAGGTGGTCTCGGCGGTCCGCGAGCAAATGAACAAGGGCACGGACAGTGGCGCGTCCACCGCGCTCTTGCGCGAGACCTCCGAAGCCATGGAGCGTCACATCGACGCCCAGGAGTACGAGCTGGCGCTGCAGGCCTTCAACACGGTCGAGTCGCGCCTCGGGCTGGCCGACCAGGATCCGCTCAGGGAGCCCCTGGTGAAAAGCCTGCGCGAGCTCAAGCACCTGGCCGACACCGTGCTGGTCTTCGAGAAGATCGAGATCCAGATCGGCGGCGTGGCGCTCTACGAGGAGCGTGCACCCGTGGCGTTGATCAACGGCCAGCCCTATTCCGAGGGCGAGATCCTCGGTGACGAGCTGATCGTCCACAACATCCGCCCGGACCAGATCGAGTTCGCCTTCCGCGGGCTGATTCTGGCGCGCGTGCTCGAGGCG
>JABFRZ010000013.1 GCA_013140785.1 Planctomycetota bacterium
CGGCATCGACGCGCGCGCGATGCTGGTGCGCTGCATCTCGCCGCCCGAGAGCTGGTGCGGCAGAGCGTGAGCGCGCGCGGCGATGCCGAAGCGCTCGAGCAGCGCCGGCACGACCGCCAGCGCGGCCGTGTCGCGCCGCCCCGCGATCGCCAGCGGCAGCGCCACGTTCTCGCGCACGCTCAGGTTCGGCAGCAGGTTGAAGAACTGGAACACGTAGCCGACCATGCGCCGGCGCAGCAGCGTCTTCGCGCCGAGCGAAAGCCGCGCGAGGTCCTGCCCGTCGAGCTCGACCGTGCCCGCGCTCGGCTCGTCGAGCCCCGAGATCAGGTGCAGGAGCGTGGACTTGCCCGAGCCGCTCGGGCCCATCACGCACGTGAACGAGCCGGCCGCGAGCTCGAGATCGATGCCGCGCAGGATCTCCAACCGGCCCGGCGGCTCACCGTGGGCCTTCACCAGACCCCGGACGCGCGCGAGCGCGCTCATCGCTTTGCCGTGGCGGCCTTGGCGCGTTCCCAGGCGGCCATGAGTTCGGCGAGCGGCGCCGAACGCAGGCGCTCGCCGACCTCGCCCTCCATGCGCCGGAAGCGCTGCTCGAAGCGCCCGAGCGACGCGCGCGCGGCCTTCTCGGGATCGATCCCGAGGTAGTGGCCGAGGAAAGCGGCCGCGAGCAGCACGTCACCGAGCTCCTCCTCCGCTCGCTCCGGGTGGCTCGCGCGCGTCCGGTACGCCTCCTCGAACTCGCCCACCTCCTCGCGCAGCTTGGCCAGCGCCCCGGATTCGTCGTCCCATTTGAAACCGGCCGAGACGGACTTGGCCGCGATGCGCGCCGCGCGTTGCAGGGCCGGGAGCGCGACCGGCACGCCGGCCAGCGCGCTCGCGTCCTTCTGCTCCGACTTGCGCTCGTTCTCCTTGATCTTCTCCCAGTTGGCAAGCGCCTGCGCGGAGGAGTCCACCTTGATCTCGCCGAAGACGTGCGGGTGGCGGCGGATCAGCTTCGCGGCGACGGCGTTCCCGATCGTGGCCAAGCCGAAGCGCCCCTCCTGCTCGGCGACCTTGCCGATCAGCGCGATCACCAAGAAGAGGTCGCCGAGCTCTTCGGCCGTGTGCCGGTCCTCGGCGCGGTCGATGCTCTCGACCGCCTCGTGCGCTTCCTCCACCAGGCTCGGCGCCAGGCTCGCGACCGTCTGCTCGAGGTCCCACGGACACCCGTCCGGTGCGCGCAGTCGATCGACGATGGCGAGCACGCGCGCGAGCGCGTCGAGGCGCGGGTCGCCGCTCTGCGCTGGCTCGGAAAGGGGCCGCGGGCCAGTTGCTTCGCTCATGTCGTCAGGATGACCGATCGGAGCGCGCGGTGGAACCGCCGGGCGCGTTCCGCGTCTCGCTGAGTCCTCGCTCCGCCACGCCGGGCTACTTCGCCAGCAGCTCCGCGAGGTTCTGCTCCAGGTACAGGTTCTCCGGCTCGATCTCGGCCGCGAGCTTCAGCAGGCGCTTGCCCTCTGCCTTCGTGGCGGCCTCGTCCAAGAGGGATTCGCCCCAGCCGATGTAGAACTCGGGCACCAGGGGGTCGAGCTCGACGGCTTTGGCCCAGTGCTCGCGCGCGCCCGCGGGTTCTTCCATGTCCTCCAGGAGCTCGGCGTAGCGGTGGTGCGTGAGCGCGTCCGCGTCGCCCGCCGCGATCGCCTCCTCGTAGAGCCGCTTCGCGCGGTGCTTGCGGTCGAAGCGCTGCGCCATCTTGGCGGCGCGCGCCAAGCCACGCGACGAGGTGACAGTGAGCTCGTCCTTGACGTAGTCGTGCCAGGCGCGCTCGAGGGCGCGCAGGTCGGCGTCCTTCTTGAGGCCCATCTCCTTCTGGAACACTGCCAAGATCCCCTCGCGCGCCACGGCCCGGTTGCGCGCGAGGCCCAGGTAGAAGCCCTCGAACTTCTTGGCCGTCTCGGGCCGGCCCATCAGGAAGTGGACCAGCGACCAGCCCCAGGTGTAGTCGTGGTACTCGTTGCCGTTGCCGCCGCGGATCATCTGCTCGAGGCCAACCCACTCGCCCTCCTCGATGTCGCGATGGATCTGCACCAAGCGATCCTCGAGGACCATGGGCTCGATCGTGAGCGACTTGGTGGCCGGGTCGAAAACGGCGGTCGAGAAGTACTCGGCCAGCGACTCGCCGGGCCAGTGCGGATAGTGGAACTCCGTATCGACCAGCTTCTGGAGGTAGTGGCCGAACTCGTGGAGCATCGTGCGTTCGGTGCCCAGCGGATCCAACCGGTCGTAGTAGACCTGGAGCCGGTAGGGCGGCTCGTAGGGCTCGAAGAAGGCCAAGACTCCGCGCGACATCCCGGTGACCTGGTAGAAGTCCTGGGGATCGGCGTAGAAGCGCACCTTCAGCTTGTCGAGCTCGCGCGGCCGCTTGATCTTCCAGCGCTTGACGAACTCGGCGTAGTAGGCCTCCATGCGCTCGAGGCTGCCCTCGAACACCGGCGGAGGAACGGTGTACTCCACGCTGAAGGTCTTCGATTCGTGGACGGTCCGGTTGCGCCACAGGCGCGACTGCTTGAGCTTTTCGACGGCCGCGCGCTGCTCCTCGACCAGCTTCCAGAGACGCGCGTCGCGCTCCCCGGGCCGCAGCCACTTGCCCTGGAAGAGCACCAGGCCTTCGGCGACCTTCTGTTTCTCCTCGTCGGTCGTGGGAACGAAGCCCGTGTCGTTCTCGATCACGCACTCGAGCACTTTCTCGAGCGGCACGGCGACTTGCCCGTTCTGGAACTTCACGAGGATCGCGTCCGCGCTGCGCTGCAACACGACGTGCTCGAAGATCCGCCCATCCTCGAGGCACAGCGTGTCGGAGGCGCGCGCCGGCAGACCCGGCGCGGCACAGAGGGCCAGCGCGGCCGCCAGGCCCAGCGCCCTCACAACGACCTCCGGAACTCCCGGTCCAGGTTCTTCCAGTCCGCGGGGCTCCAGCCGGGGAAGGTCCGGCTCAGGCTCTGATCGAGGATCGCGCGCTCGCGCGACTTCAGCCACTCCTCGCGCTTCTTGAAGAGCGCCTCCTCCTCGGCCTCGTTCTTGGGAGCCGCCTTCTCCTTGCCCATGTCCTCTTTGCCTTCTAGCTCGCTCAGCACGAGCCGCAGGTTGCCCATGTAGTCCGTGAGGAGCTGGCGGGTCTTCTTCGAGCGCGCCCCGACGAAGTAGCGGGTCAGCGACACGGCCTGGTACCAGATGCTCCGGTCGCTTCTCTTGCTGAAGGCGTCGAATTCTTCCCGAGAGAGCGAGAGGAGCGTGCGGATGCTCATGCTCGTCTCGTCGGCGTTCGGGAGATCCTCGCGCAGTTCCCGCTCGAGGTCTCGCATCTCGAACACGAGCTTGCCGCTCTTCAGCTGCGCCGAGCCGACCACCTCGCCCAGTCCCACCGCGAGCCAGCGCGGCAAGGCTGCCCAGAGGCTCGGATCCCGCTCGAGGAACCAGACGTTCAGGCTCTGGCTGCCGATGTACTCCCACTCCCAATCCCACCAGTCCTTGTTGTTCTTGTGGGTCACGAGATGGTTCCCGCTGACCCAGTAGGAGCCACTGCCGCTCCGGAACGCAGACTCCTCGTCCTGGTCCTTGCAGATGCGCACGATCGGCGGGCGCGCGTACTCGAACGGACCGACATCGGGGAAGGTGATTTCGAGCCAGGCGTAGATGGCGCGCACCTGCTCGACGACCTTCTTCGCGAAGTTCGCGTCCACGTGATTGACCACGAAGACCCCGTCGATCTCGCTCGCGGTCCAGCCCTCGACCAGGCCGCTCGTGATCTTCTGCCACTCGCGCTGCTGGACCTCGATCTTCTTCTGCTTGCGCTCGGCCGGGGTCAGCTTGGCCAGCTCAGCCGTGGAAAGGAAACCGGCTTCGGCCGCGCCGGCCTCGAGCGGCTGGGTCCGGGGAATGACCGCGAAGGACTTCAGCACGTCGTCGATCGTGGAGCGGTGCTTCTTCAGCGAGTCCGCCAGGACCTCCACCTGGACTGCGATGTCCGCGATCTCGGTCGCGAAGACCCAGGTGATCACGCGCATCTCCGCGCGCCAGGACTCGGCCTCGGCCTTGACCTCGAACTTCGTCACGGAGAGCCCCGCGTGCGTCCCGGATTCCTCCTTCTCGACGAAGTGGCCGCGCGCGTAGGTCTCGCGCAGGTACTCCGGGTAGTCGCGGTAGATCTTGGCGGGCTGAGGCTTCTTCGGGCCTCCGGCCTCGGGCGACTCCGCGGCGGGCTTCTCCTCCGCCGCCGGCTCCTTCTTCGGAGCAGCCTTGCGGTGCAAGAAGGCGACGATCTGCAGCTCGGGGTTGTGCTCGTAGTTGTAGTTGTAGTTGGAGCTGTCGAGGACGGCGATCTCGGTCTTGCTCGAACGGTAGCGGCCGACGATCCACTGCTCGTCGCTGCGCAGGGGAACCTGCTCCCACCCGCGCGGGGCCTTGAGCTTGAAGCCGAGGCGCTCGTCCTTGTGCAAGTCCTGGGCGAACGCGAGCGCGGAACAGGCGCACAGCGCCAGTGCCGTGACGAGCGCGTTCACGTAGAACGGGCGAGAGCGCAACCCACGCGCGATCGGTCTCATATGTGTTCCCTCGAAGCGTGATCCCCGGCCAAATGGTAGCGCTTGGCGGCGCGTCCTGGGAACTCCCCGGCACTGGGGGACTTACGAAACGAGACACGAGGGCCCGCGCCTCAGGGCGACGGCGCGCTCGAACCGCGGCCCGCCACCGCCGGCCTCGGCTCGACGTACGCGATCGGATCCCGGCGACCCGCCTCCCGGAACCCCTTGAGCCTGAGGCTGCAGGCATCGCAGCCTCCGCACGCCAGCACGAGTCCGCCCTCTTCCAACGGGTCGTAGCACGAGTGCGTGAGCCCGAGATCGACGCCGAGCTCTTCCGCGCGCAGCACGATGTCGCGCTTCGTCAGCGCGAGCAGCGGCGCGTGCACGCGGAAGCGCGCGCCGTGCTCGGTCCCTGCGGCGGTGGCGAGCCGCGCGAGCCCTTCGAAGGCGCTCAAGAACTCCGGGCGGCAGTCGGGGTAGCCCGAGTAGTCGATGGCGTTGACGCCGAGGAACAGGTCGCGCGCGCCGAGCGCCTCGGCCCAGGCCAACGCCAACGCGAGGAACACCGTGTTGCGCGCCGGAACGTAGGTCGCGGGCACGCCTCCGGCCGTGATCGCCGCCTGGTTGCGCCCCTTCGGTATCGTGCCGCGCCCGGTGAGCGCGGAGCCCCCGAACACGCTGAGGTCGAGCTCGAACTCGCGCTGCTCGGTCGTTCCCAGGGCCTGCGCCACGCGCCGCGCCGCCGCGAGCTCGCAGGCGTGCCGCTGTCCGTACTTCACCGTGAGCGCGTACGTCGAGAACCCCGCCGCGCGCGCCTCCGCCAACGTCACGGCCGAGTCCATTCCACCCGACAGGAGGCAGACGGCGCGCGGAGGATCGGCGTGTGCCACGGCACACAGCGTACCCGCCTCGTCGGAAGGCATGGAGTCCTGCCCGGCCGACGCGTGGTCTTCGACCGCGAGCCCTTCCACCAACATGGCCTTGAGTCGCTGGAGGCGCGCAATGCCGCCGATTTCCGGATCTTCGAACGTCGCCCCTACTTGTCCTTCGGATCGAGACCCATGCCGCGCCGGTCGGGGTAGGCCGGACGCTTCGGAGCGACGTAGGGCCGGTCCTCCAGCTCCTGCAGCATCAGCGCTATGGCGCGCTCGAGCTGCGGGTCGGCCCCGTCCTGCATGAGCGCCGGGTCGTCGATCACCTCGAGGTCGGGATCGACGCCGTGGCCCTCGACGCCCCAGGTGCCGTCGGTTTCGTAGAAGGCGAAGCTCGGGCACTCGATGTCGCCGCCGTCGATCAGCGCCGGATAGCCGGAGAGGCCGACCAGGCCGCCCCAGGTGCGCATGCCGATCAGCTTCCCGAGGCCGGCCTGCTTGAAATAGAACGGGAAGGCGTCGCCGCCCGAGCCCGAGAGGCCGTTGATGAGCATGCACTTCGGGCCGAAGTGCGCGTCCGGCGGCCAGGGCCAGTCGTGGCCGTCGCGGCGCGCCCAGTAGTTGGTCGCGGGACGATTCAAGAGCTCGACGAAGCGCGTCGGGATCTGGCCGCCCGAGTTCCAGCGCTCGTCGATGATGAGCGCGTCCTTGCGGAGCTGGCCTTGGAACTGGCGCACGAGGTCGTTCTGGCCGTCGATGCCGGTCGAGGGCACGTAGAGGTAGCCGACGCGGCCGTCGGTCTTCTCGGCGACGGCCCGGCGGTGCTGCTCGATCCAAGCGCGGTAGCGCAGGTTCTGCTCGTCGGCGAGCGTCTCGACCACGACCGCTCTAGCCTCGGCGTCGAGCACCGGCTTCGCGCTCACCGTCAGGGTCACGGTCTTCTCGGCCAGGCCTTGGAACGCGGCCCACGGATCGCGCGTGGGGTCGAGGGGCACCCCGTTCACCGCCAAGAGGTAGTCGCCGACCTTGACGTTCACGCCGGGCTGCGAGAGCGGTCCGCGCGCGTCGGCGTCCCAAGGGCCGCCCGCGTGGATGCGCGCGATCTTGTAGGCCCCCTGGTCGAAAAGATAGTCGCAGCCGAGCAGGCCGACCGAGCGCGCGGGCTGGTCGCCGACGTCGCCGCCGCTGTAGTAGGCGTGCCCGACGTTGAGCTCGCTGATCATCTCGCGGATGACGTAGGAGAGGTCCTCGCGCGAGGCGCAGTCGTCGAGCATGGCGGCGTACTGCTCGCGCACCGCGGCCCAGTCCACGCCGTGCATGCCGGGGTCGTAGAAGAAGTCGCGCATCATGCGCCACGCGTCGCTGAAGATCTGGCGCCACTCCGCGCGCGGGTCGATCTCGACCTCGAGCCCGTCGAGGCCTAGCTTCGCGAGCTTGGTGTCGGCCTTGGCGTCGCCGATCTGTGGCCCGCCCTCGCCGAAGGCCAGGATCTTCTTGCCGTCGCCCGAGAGCGCGAAGGCGCCGAAGCCCTTGGCCACGAGCTTCTCCCGCTTTCCGTCGTCCCCGCCGTCCTTCCCGTCGCCTTTCCCGCCGTCTTTCCCCTCGGAGCTGGACTCGTCGGCATTCACGTCGAAGAGCTGGATGGCGGACTCGCCCTCGACGCCCTGGATCGGGCTGCGGACGTAGAGCAGCGCGCCCGCGTCGTTCACGGCCAGCGAGCCGAACACGCCCGGGTCGATCGGCAGGAGCACGGCGCGCTGCTCGAATCCGTCGAGTGCGATCTCGACCGGCTTCTCGGGCTCCTTTTCCTTCTTCTCGTCCCCGTCCTTGTCAGCGTCGCCGTCCTTCTCGCCGTCCTTTTTCTCGCCGTCCTTTTTCTCGTCATCCTTCTCCTCGCCGCCGCCCTCCTCGTCGCTCTTCGGCGCGAAGGGCGAGGGCTGGTCGGCACGCAGCGTCACGACGCAGAGCTGTTCGGTGCCCGCGTACAGGAACGACGTGTCCGTCTCGCCGTAGAGCGGTGCGAAGTGCCCGCGGCGGCGGAAGTAGAGGGTGTCGCCCTTGCGGTCGAACACGGGGCTCGCGTCGTCGAACATGCCGGCCGTCACGACGTGGCGCGTAGCGCTCGGAACCTCGTAGATGACCAGGCGCGAGACGCCCGAGTCGGCGTCCGAGCTCGCGTAGGTGAGCCAGCGCGAGTCGCGCGAGAAGCTCGGGTTGACGCCGATCAGGTCGCCGGACCAGGAGTCCTTCTCGATCACGCGCGGCTCGCCGCCCTCGGCCGACAGGAGGTACAGCGTGCCGGTCTTGTCGCAGAACACGAGCTGCTTCGAGTCCGGCGACCACACCATCAAGCGCCGGAAGGCGCTGCCGCCGCGCGTCAGCGTCTTCGCCTCGCCCTGCTGGTCCGCGGGCGCCAGCACGACCTCGTACTCGCCGCTCGCGTCCGAGAGATAGGCGACCCACTTGCCGTCCGGGCTCCACGAGCCGTCGCGCTCGGCCACGCCGCTCGAGCGCGTGAGGTTGCGCGCCGAGCCCTCCTTGGCAGGCACCGACCACACGTCGCCGCGCGCGCTGATGAGCACGCGCTTGCCGCTCGGGCCGACGTCCCAGCCCTGCGCGAATTCCGCGGCGTCCACGAGGCGCGGCTTCAGCTTCGCGCGCGCGCCGGGGATCGTCACATCGAGTGTGCGCGTCTCTCCGAGGGCGAGATCGTAGAGCTCGAGCCGGCTGCCGTGCTGGAACACGATCTCGCCCGCCCCCTTCGGCCCAGGCCCGAGCGCGGGCCACTTCACGTCGAAGTCGGCGTACTTCGTGAGCTGCTTCCTTGCCAGCGTCGCCGGATCGAGCGACCAGAGGTTCTGGCGGTGCTCGGAGCCGTCGTCGCTGAGGTAATAGAGCGTGCTCCCGTGCCACATCGGCGCCGTGTCCGTGCCCTCCCAGGTCGTGGCGCGCTTCGAAGTCCTCTCGCGCAAATCGAAGAGCCAGATGTCGGTGGACATCCCGCCGCGGTAGCGCTTCCAGGTGCGGTTGTCGGTCGTGTGCGGCGTGTAGGCGAGCCAGCGCCCGTCGCTCGAGATGTCGGCGAAGGCGCCGTAGGGCACGGGCAGTGGCTCGGGCAACCCGCCGCGCGCGCCGACGGTGAAGAGCTGCACCTGGCGGTTGCGCCCGGTGAGCCCGTTCGTGAAGAAGAGCAGCCGCCCGTCCGGCGTCCAGCCGCACAGGGTCTCGGCCGCAGGATGGTGCGTGACGCGCGTGGGCACGCCGCCCGCGACCGGCAGCGTGTAGAGATCGCGATTGCCGTCGTAGTTGCCCGTGAAGGCGATCGTCTGGCCGTCGGCGCTGAAGCGCGGCAAGCCCTCGACGCCGGCCGGACTGGCGAGCGGCAGCGCCACGCCACCCTCGCGCGGCACCATCCAGAGATCGTCGGCGTAGACGAAGGCGACGTGCGTCGCGCTCACGTCGGGGAAGCGCAGCATCCCGCCGTGCGGGTGCACGCCATCCTGGGCGCTTGCGCGGACAGGCAGAGCGCGCGGTGCGGCCGGCACGGGGGGCGAAGCAGCCGACGACGCCGAAACGTGCTCGGGAGAGCTGCAGGCGAAGAGCGCGGCCGAGGAAAGGAGCAGGAGAGAGGCGTCGAGACGGCAGGGATGCATGGGCGCAGGCTACCGGTTGGACGGCGAGGACGAGAAGGCCTCGACGGTTCGCTTCTTGTTGGACCCGCGGGCTCATCCCGTGAGCGCTCCAGCCCTTCGCGCCGCTCTTCGGCGCTCAGCCTTCGGATGCGTTCCGCTCGGGCCGTGGAGCGGGCTCACGTCGCGACTCTGGCACGAGCTCACCGAGCTCGAAGCGGCGGCTGAAGAGCGGCCCGCGCGCCGCATCCACGAAGACGAACCACAGCTCGTCGCCCTCGATGCCCGCCCACACGAAGCCCGGCGCGGCCGAGGCGAACAGGGTGTCGTCGCCCCAGCTCATTGCGCGCGGGCTCGAGCCGGCCCCGCTGACGACCTGCAGGAAACCCATGTCCGTCTCGAGCAGCTCGAGATCGTGGTCATGGCCCGACAGGTACAACGCGACGCCGTGGTCCTCGAGCGGGCCCTCGAGCGCCCGACGGACGCGGTCGATGGAGCCGTGCACGCCGTTCGAGCGTATCGGGTGGTGTCCGATGACGATCTTCCAGCGTGCGCGCGAGCGCGTCAGCTTGTCCTCGAACCAGAGCATCTGCTCGGGCTTGTCCCGGTCCCCGCGGCGGATGGCCTCGGTGTCGAGCACGAAGAACTCGGCCTCGCTGCCGCTCCCCGCCGGCACCACGAAACTGTAGTACTGACCGGGCATGCTCCAGCGCGTGCTCTTCGCGCTGTACTCGACTTGCGCTTGCACGTTGCCAGTGTGGTCGTGGTTGCCGAGCGCGGCACGGAACGGCACGGCGAGATGGGGACCGGTGAACACCTGCTCGAACACGGTCTGCCAGAGCGGATCCGCCTCCGACTGGACCCCGTCGTGGTAGAAGTTGTCGCCCAGCAGGCAGACGAAGGAGAACGGCAGCACGCTCGCCGTTCGCTCCATCGCGGCGGCCACGCCGTCCAGGATCGGACCCGACCAGCCCGTATCGCCCACAGCCAGGAACGCGAGGGTCGGGGCGCCCGAGGAAAACACGGGCGCTACGTAGGGAGGCAGCGGTCGCGCGCCGGCTACCGTCTGAGGTCCACTCGCCAAGGCCTCGTCGTCATTCCCCTGCGCGAAGAGCTGCACGAGGGCCGTGGCGCCCACGCACACGGCCAGGACCATGAAGAAGGACGCCCGCGTCCTTCGCGCTGCACCAGCGGCCGAGCCCGAGGGGTGGGGAGCAGACAAGTGCCTGTGTCTTGGAAGTTTGGAAGGCTTGCCGAGAACCTAGCGCTCGACGCCGCGATGCTACCGGGACCGGAGCTCCATCATCATTAGGAGTTCGTTACGGCCTTCTAGACCTGGAACTCTTCATGCGCTGCGCGGCGCGGGAGAAACGCAGCTCACGGCCAGAGCCGCACCAGACAGTACTCCTCCCCGTCCACTACCCACCGCCCCGCGTGCTCGAATCCCTTCTCTCCGGCGGGGATCGCGCCGGCGGGAGCCAGGGCATACCTCGCGCGCGGTCCCGGCCCGAGACGGACTGCGCGCAGCTCGTTCCAATCCCTGAGGGCAACACAGGGGCGATTCACGTTGAAGTGCCACCACGAGCGATATGGACCCACCAGGATCCACGGCTCCTCAGGCGCGAGGAGCGCGGCGAGCGTGCGCGCGACTTCCGCGACCGGGATCTCTCGCACCCTCTTGGCCAGAGCCGTCCCGGCCCACGCGAACTTCACGCTGCCCACGCAGAGCACGAGGGCTCCGAGCAGGAGCGCGGGCCGCCTCTCGCGCGCGCTCCACGCAAGAGCCCCGCGCGCAACGAGGGCCCCTGAAGCGCTCGCCGCGACAAAGGAGAACGCTTGCGGGTAGAGCAGGCCGCCCGCCACGAGCCACACCACGGGTGCAGCCCAGGTCGAAATCGAGAGCGTGCGCGCAAGCACATGCCGCCAGCGCACGAAGCGGGACGAGACGCGTGCGCGGGTCCAGCTCCACGCGAGCAAGAGACTCCAGGCCGGGAGCGTGGGCAGGAGGTAGCGCGTCTCCTTGCCTTCGGACACGCTCATCGCGAGCAAAGGCAAGAGCGCCCAACCCCACAAGAACGCCGCCCTGGCGCGCGCGCGCGCGTCCCCGACTGTGCGCGCGGGTCGCACGAGACCGATCCAGGGCAGGCAGGCGCTTGCGGGCAAGAGCGCCACGAACACGGCCGGGAAGTAGAACCAGAACGGCTCCGCGTTGGTCCTTCCTGCCTGGGTGATGCGCTCCAGGAACTGCGCGTCGAAGGACGCCCACGCCGCCCTGAGGCCGAGCCTGGCGCACAACGGCACGACCCAGGCGAGAGCGCAGGCGACTGCGAGCGCGAGCGCGACGCCCGCCGACGCGAAGAAGGAGCGCCGGCGGCTTCCACCGCTCATGCCCACAGCCAGCGCCGCCAGGAGGAAAACGAGCAGGGGCGGAGGTCCCTTGACGAGCACGGCCGCGCCCAGGGCCAGGCCGGAGACGAAGCGCAAGACCCAGACACGAAGTAGTCGATTCGACAAGCTCGCCTCCCAGAACGCGAGCAAGGCGAGGGTCGTCCAAAGCGTGAGCACGAGCTCGAGCTCGGCCCGCACCGCCTTCTCCACGAAGAGCGCCGAGCTCCCCAGGGCCAGCGCGGCGAACGCGCCCGAGCGCGTGCCGAGCTCGCGCCGGCCCCAGCGGAAGACGAGGACGCACGTCGCGAGCGCCGCCAAGGCCGAGAGGGCCCGTCCCGTAGCGAGGAACACGTCTCCGAGGGGCCACGAGACCAAGGCGAGCGTCCATGGATGGAGCGGCGGCTTCGCGAGGTAGACGGCTCCTCCCAGCTTCGGAACGAGCCAGTCGCCGGAGCGCAGCATCTCGCGCGCCGCCTCGAGGCGATTGCCCTCGATCGTGCCGTCGAGCGGAATCGTCGCGATCCAGGGCAAGGTGAGCGCCGAGAGGAGCAGCGCGAGCGCCGTGTACGGCCGCGCGCGGAACAGGGTCCAGAACGTCCGCGCGGCCTGGCCTCGCATCGGTCGGGCGGCGGGGCAAGGCTGGCTCAGCTCGGTCACGCTCGCTGTGGCTCAGGATAGCGGCCGACGCTCTTCTTCCCCAAGGCGCGGAGCTACGGGTCGCGCGGCACGGGCCACCGGTCGTCGGCGAAGACGAAGGCGACGTGCGTCGCGCTCACGTCGGGGAAGCGCAGCATCCCGCCGTGCGGATCGATACCGTCCTCTGCACCAGCGCGGATGGCCAGCGCACGCGGGGCGGGCTCGACGGCGCTCGGCGCGCCCGGAATTCAGGGCGCCTGGCCGCCGCGAGCGGACTGCTTGCGAGGCAAGACGAACGCCAAGGTCACGAATGGACCCCGCGAGCGGATCTCGATGTTCGAGCGGGTGTCGGACTCCTCGGTGAGCTCGAAGTATCCGAAGTGCCATCCCGCGATCACGCCGAGATGTGGCAGCGGTCGCCATTGGGCGCCCACATCGAGCATGTTCAGGTAGGTGCTTGGAAAACCAGCGGTCAGGGTGAGCCGGGTGAATGCATCCAGGTCCTGGCTCATCTCGAACACGAGCTCGCCGGCCATGACCGGCCCCATGGCGGTGCGTACATCCGACTCCCGAAGTACACCGGCAGAGACCTCGAGATCGAGGCGCGATACGCCGAGCCCCGCCGCCCAGCCGCCGGAGAGTCGGCTGTCCGAGTCGATGTGTCGGTGGAACATCACGGAGGCCGTCGTCAGCTCGAACTCGGCTTCGACCTCAGCCGGCGCATCGATGCGAATGTCATCCAGGCGGATGAAGTCGATCCCCTCCAGAGTCTGCGTGAAGGCGCCTTCGTCGCGGGTGAGCTCGAGGTCCAGCGTGTCCGAGCCGTCGTCGCGCACAGTGCCGATGGGCAGGCTGGCACGCAGGCGCGCGGCGAACACCGAGTGGTCCTCTCCGCGGATCGGATCAGGGGTGGCCACCACGCACGAACTCACGAGGACCAGCAGGAGGAAGACCGCTCTGCTTGGGCCTGTGCGGCATTCGTCAGCGGCGCGAAATCCGGTGCGTGGGTTCATGGTCTGTCTCGACTGCTCGCGAACGAGGAGACGTGCTGGCTGGTGGCTGGCCCGGCATACATGAAACCAGGGCGAGCGTCCAGGGATGGAGAGCGTGCGCGCGGCCCAGCCTTGCATCATTCGGGCAGCCGCCGACGCTCTTCTTCCCCGATGCCCGGAGCTACGGCTGCGCGCGGCAAAGTCGTACAGTGTCGGGCTCTCTTCCTCCGGAACCAATCCATGAGCGCACCTACCCGCGAAGCCGTACTCGACGCCCTGCGCGCGATCCAAGATCCCGACCTCTTCAAGGACATCGTCACGCTCGGCTTCGTGCGCGACGTCCAGATCGACGGCGGCAAGATCAAGGTCAACATCAACCTGACCACGCCGGCCTGCCCGGTGAAGGAGCAGATGAAGGGCCAGGCCGAGCAGCTCCTGCGGAAGCTCCCCGGTGTCAAGGAAGTGCAGGTGGACATGACCGCCGAGGTGCGCGGCCAACAGGGTCCGCCGCGCCAAATCGCGGTCGGGATCAAGCACATCGTGGCCGTTTCGAGCGGCAAGGGCGGCGTGGGCAAGTCCACCGTGTGCGTCAACCTGGCCGTGGCTCTCTGCAAGACCGGCGCGCGCGTGGGCATCCTCGACTGCGACGTCTACGGCCCCGACATCCCGATGATGATGGGCCTGACGGGCGAACCCGAGGCGCTCGGAAAGAAGCTGATCCCGAAGGAGCGCCACGGCGTCAAGACCATGTCGATCGGCTACCTCTTGGCCGAGGACAAACCCGTGATCTGGCGCGGCCCGATGGTGCACAAGCTGATCGAGCAGTTCCTGGGCGACGTCGAGTGGGGCGCGCTCGATTACCTCTTGGTGGACATGCCGCCCGGCACGGGCGACGCGCAACTCTCGCTCGCGCAGCTCGTGCCGCTCTCCGGCTGCGTGCTCGTCACGACGCCGCAGGCCGTCTCGACCTACGACGTGACCAAGGCCATCGGCATGTTCCGCCAGGTCAACGTCGAGATCATGGGCATCGTCGAGAACATGGCCGGCTACCTCGTCGCGGGCACGGTCGCGGGCGTGAAGGCCGGCACCGAGGTTGCGCTCGAAACAGGCGCGGGCATCGAACGAGTACGGACCGACGCGAACGGCCGCTTCGAGGTCAGCGTGCCGGTCTTCGGTTCGGGCGGCGCCGAGCGCCTGGCCAAGAAGCACGGCTTCCCCGTGCTCGGCCGCGTGCCCCTCAACCCCGTGGTGCGCGTGGGCGGCGATGCCGGCGACCCCGTCACGATCGCCGCGCCCGACTCCCCCATTGCCAAGGAGTTCGCGGCCATCGCCGGACGCCTGGCGCAGAAGCTCGCCATCGCCGAGCACCGCGCGCTGCCGGTGCTGCAGTGATTCAGGGCGTCACGGGACGCGTGTACAGCTCCAGGTTCCCGTCGCGCTCCGACACGAAGGCGATCGAGCGGCCGTCGGGCGACCAGCATGGCGCGGTCTCGCGCGCGGAGTTCTCGGTCAGACGGCGCAGGCCTGTGCCGTCGGCGCCGACGAGATAGAGTTCGGCGGCCGCCATCTCGCCCGTGGCGAACAGGAGCCGCTTCCCGTCCGGCGACCACTGGATCTCGCCCTCGGGGAGCTCGGTGTCCACGAGCAGGTCCAGCTCCGAGCCGTCCGCGTTCATGACGAACAGGTCGTAGTCGCCCTCGCGGTCGGAGCGGAAGGCGATGCGCTTGCCGTCGGGCGACCACTGCGGCTCCTCGTCCTGCGCGGGGTCGTCGGTCAGGCGCACGCGACCTGTGCCGTCGGGCGCGACGAGCTCGATCTCCCAGTTGCCGTGCGCCTCGGACATGTAGGCGAGCGTCTTCCCGTCCGGTGACCAGGCCTGGCCGAAGTCGTCGCTCGTATTGTCGGTCAGCTGGCGCACGTCGCTGCCGTCGGCCTGCATCGTGCACAGCTCGAAGTCGCCGCCGCGGTTCGTGAGGAACGCGATGCGCGCGCCGTCGGGCGACACGAAGCCGGCTCCGTCCACGCCGGGCTGCCGCGTGAGGCGCACGAGCCCGCTGCCGTCAGCGAGCATGGAGTGGAGCTCGGTGTCGCCCGCCAGCTCGAGCTCGAACAAGATGCGCTTGCCGTCCGGAAACCAGCGCGGGTGGTCGCTCGGGCCCGAGCCCCGCGTCAGGCGCTTCGCCTCGCGGCCGTCAGCTCGGGCGAGGTACACCTCCCAGTGCCCGTCGCGCTCCGAGTCGAATAGGATCTGCGCTCCATCCGCTGACCAGGACGGATGGAAGTCGGCTGCCGGATGCTCGGTCAGGCGCCGCCAGACGTCCTGGGACGCGCGCGACGAAGCCTCACCCTGAACCGTGACGACCTCGACGACGGACGGCGCCGGACCGAGCGGCGACTGCGCGAGCCCGAGAACGGTGACGAGCACACTTCTTGGTTTTCGTTGCATGGAGACCTTCCGCGGTGGACGGTTGGGAGCGCAGTGTCCGGACCAGGACGCGTCCTTGCCCTCCCCTCCCAGGCTCTTACACAAGCCGAGGACTCGACGCGCTCGCGCGCTCGAGGCATGAGCCTCGTCACGACGGCCTCGCTCGCCTACGCCGCGCTCTCGGCCGCGACCTTCGTGCTGTACGGCTGGGACAAGCTGCAGGCGAAGCGCGGGACGCGTCGCGTGCCCGAGGCACGACTGCACGGCATGGCGCTGCTCGGCGGCTTCTCTGGGGCATGGCTCGGCCGGATCGTCTTCCGCCACAAGACGCAGAAGCCCGTCTTTACGCTGGTGCTCGGCGCGGCCGCACTCCTGCACGCGGCGGCCTGGGGCTGGTGGCTCTGGCGCTGACGCCGACGCGGATAGAACCGGCTAGAACACGCCGTCGGCGAGGAAGCGCTCGAAGCCCGCGTGCGTCAGCTCCGCCAGCTCGGCCACGAGGCCCGCGTGCAAGCTCTCGAAGTGGAAGCAGGTCTTGCCGCGCATGCGGTTGAAGAGGTCCGGGCTGAGGTTCTCGAGCAGATCGGGGTGCCCGTAGAGCGGGAACAGGTGGTAGGCGACGCCGTCGGGCAGCGCCTGCACCGCGCCGAAGTGGGTCTCGCGCCCGGTGCGCGCGCTCCGCGCCTTCAGGCAGAAACCGATCTTCGGGTGCATCTCCGATTCCATCTTGCGCGCGTAGGGCACGAGCAGCGCGGCCAGCGTCTCGTAGATCTGCGCCATGCTGAGCGTCTCGCCGGCGTCCTGCGGCGCCGGAACGGGGGCGGGTCGTGAGCGCGGCGCCGACTTCTGCTGCGGAGATTGCCGCGACGAGTGCGGCTTGGACGGCTGCGCCCTCGCGTGGGGCTGCGCCTGGTGCTGCGGCGTTTGGTCCTGCGGCGGCTTCGCTTGTTGGGGCCTGGGCTTCGCGCGGGGCGAAGCCGGCTTCGCGTGCGGCGGCGGGGGCACCTCGGCCAGGAACTCGTGCGTCGGCAGCGTGCTCTTGCCGCCGCGCGTCTGGCCCTCGCGCTTGCTGCGCTCGTTCGCCGGCAGCGCCGGCTTGGGCGTGAGCGCGGACGGGCGCAGGGCGCGCAGGGTCGGTAGGGTCGTGAAGGGCGGCGCCGGATCCGGCCCCGTGAAGAGCGCCGATTCGACTTCCGGGGCGCGCACGCCCTTCTGCGCCTTGCGAGCGGAGCTCTTCCTCGCCTGGGACGACCGCTTGGCGGACTTGGACTTCTTGCGCTTGGCCATGGGGTGGGTGTATCGACCGCGGGAACCCGCCCGGCTCAATCCAGGCTCGAAGTTGCGCGCCGGACCGCCCCGGATCGAACGATTCCTGAACGTCGGCGCTGCCCGGATCAGGGCAGGTCGAGGTGCTCGAGCGCCGCAACCACCAGGGCTGCCAGCGGGCGCGCATCGGTCGCGAGCACGAGTCTCGGCCCCTCGATGGGCTCGGCCGACGCGCGCAGACGCTCGTACAGCTCGACCGAACGGTTCCCGGCTGGATGCGAGCCCGTGCGCGCGTCGCGCTCGAGCCGCGCGCGCACCACCTCTGGCGCCGCGACGCACTCGACCAGCGTGAGGCGCGCCCCGAGGCGCGCTGCGTTCGATCGCAGCTCCTCGACCTGCACCCGCCGCGAGTACGTGCGTCCGTCCAGCACCACCGACTCCACGCGCCCGCGCCGCGCATGGAACTCGAGCGCGCGCCAGACGCACTCCAGCACGAGGTCGTCCTGCTCGCGGCTGTACTCGATCTCCTGCGGCGCGAACAGCGCGGCGCGCACGCGGTCCTTGTCGAGGAGCGGCGCCCCCAGCCGCCGCGCGAGCTCGCGCGCGAGCGTGCTCTTCCCGGTGCCGGGCAGCCCGGCGACGGCGATGATCCTCAGGCCAGGCTCGGAGCTCTCTATGACGTTGCCAGTGCAGCCAGGTGCGGTCCTGAGGCAACCAAGCGCTTGGCTCGCGGATCGACCCGAGCGTGGAAACCCTCCAGGGTGCGGGCTCCGAGCAAGGCGAGATCCCCGGGCTGGCCGAAGACGACCTCGTCCACGGTCTGGAAGTCGCCGGACCTCAGGAACGCGTAGCCGATGGAACGCGTGATCGTCTCACCGTTCGCCATCTGGAAGACCAGATCCTTCTTCACGGGCTGGATGCCGAGCTCTCGCAGCACGGCTTCGGGAACCCAGGACGACTCCGCTCCCGTGTCCACGAGCATCTTCGGAACGGTGATCGATCGCTTCGGGTTGCGCAGGCTTGCAACCTCGCAGTCCACGTAGAACGAGCCCATCTTGCGCCTCTTCATGCTGGCCCCAGGATACTCCGCTCGGCACCGCGTCGAGCGGCCGCGACCAAGACCGCGCCGGGATCGCCCGGGTTTCAGGAGAGCCGCTGGCTCGCTCAGCGCGGCGGAGCCAACCAAGTAGGTCTTGCCGTTTCTTCTTCTCTGTGAGGCCCTGTGCCCTCTGCGTCTCTGTGGTTGGCTCGAAAGACTCACAGCGCCTTGACCGCCGCCAGGATCGAGCGCGTCGCGTGGCTCTTGTTGAGCGTGTAGAAGTGCAGGCCGGGCGCGTTGGCCTCGAGCAGGCGGCGGCACTGGCGGATGGCGTGCTCGATGCCGATCGCCATCACGACCGAGGGATCGTCCTCGAAGCGCTCGAGACGAGCGCGCAGCTCATCGGGGATGCGCGCGCCGCACATCTGGGTGAAGCGCTTGATCTGCGAGACGCTGGTGATCGGCATGATGCCGGGCACGATCGGCACGGTGATCCCGGCCGCGCGCGCGCGCTCGACGAAGCGGAAGTAGTCCTCGCTGTCGAAGAAGAGCTGCGTGATCAGGAACTCGGCCCCGGCTGCGACCTTGTGGGCCGTCCAGCGCAGGTCGTCGTCGCTCGAGGGCGACTCGGGGTGCTTCTCGGGATAGCACGCGCCGCCGATGCAGAAGCGGTAACGCTCGCGCAGGAAGGCTGCCAGCTCGCTGGCGTGCGCGAAGCCGCCGGGCGTGGGCTCGAACTTGCCGCCGGGCGCGTCGCCGCGCAGCGCCAGCACGTTCTTGATGCCGCGGCTCGCGAGCCGCCCGAGCAGCTGCGCCAGCTCGTCCTGCGTGTGCCCGACGCAGGTCAGGTGCGCCATGGTCGTGAGCCCGAGCTCCGACTGCATGCGCGAGACGAGCTCGACCGTGCGCCCGCGTGTCGAGCCGCCGGCGCCGTAGGTCACCGAGACGAAGTCGGGCGCGAGCATGTCGGCCAGGTCCTTGACCGTGGCCAGCATCGAGTTCCCCGCCTCGTCGGTCTTGGGTGGGAAGAACTCGAAGCTGAACACGGGCCGGCCACGCCCGAAGAGCTCGGCGATCTTCATTCTTCCAGCAGCTCCTCGAACTTCTCGCGGTACTTGGGCGGGATCGGCATGCTCTCGAGGCCCTCGAGCTTCACGCACACGACCGTCATGCGCGCGTCCACGCACTCGACGTCGTCCACGAAGAACTTGTAGTGCAAGCCGAGCGAGCTCGTGCCGACCTTGAAGGCCGTGACCTTGACGATCGGACGGTCGCCGAAGTTCAGCGGGTGCTTGAACTGGACCTCCGAGTGCACGAGCGGGAAGCCGAGCTTCTCCTCCGACAAGAGATAAAAGTAGCGCCGGCCCACGTGCACGTCCCACAGCGCCTCGGTGGCCTGGTGGATGAACTCGAAGATGCGCGGGTAGTAGGCGATGCCGGCCGGATCGACGTCGCCGAAGCGCACGTCGAGCTGGGTGACGAAGGTCTTCCTCTTGGTCACGGGGCTCATCGCTTCGGCTCGAGTCGCTGAAAGAGCTCGGGCCAGGTCTCGCGTACGCTCGCGACGATCATCGCAGCCAGCGCGGCGATGCGTTCGCGGCCTTCCACGGCGGAAGCCGCGGCGGGGTCGCCGCAGTAGGCCGCGCTCGCGCCGGCTTGCGCGAAGGAGCGCACGCCGTCCTTCATCTTCGCGAGCAAGTCGATGGTCACCGGCGCGAGCCCGGCGTGCTCGCGCACGTGCTCGGAATCCGCCGCGAGCACGAGGCTCGTCTCGTAACGCCCCGCGTGGCAGTCGCCGCTCTGGAACTCCTCGCCCAGGGTCGCGGCCCAGCGCCGGCGCGTGTTGTCGGGGAATAGCACCTGGGCCTTCTCCTTCGTGCGCTGGGCATGATCCATGGCCACCCCGCGCAGGACTTGCACGTGCGCCGGCTCGAGGTGCGCGTTCGAGAACACGACGCGGCGCACGCCCTGCTCCTCGAGCGACTCGACGATGTCGTCGAGCACGGCCCACAGCGTCCCGGTGCGCAGCGTCACGCGGCCCTCGAAGCCGTCGGTGTAGTACGTGACGCCGTAGGGCAGCGCCGGCAATACGAGCGTGGCCACGCGCGCGCGCGCGAGCTCGGCTGCGGCCGCGTTCGTCTGCGCCACGGCGATGGTGACGTCGGTGTCGAGCGGCAGGTGCGGCCCGTGCGGCTCGGTCGAGCCGATCGGGAGCAGCACCACCAGGTCCGGGCCGAAGCGCGCGCGCGCCTCGGGCCAGGTGAGTTTGTCGATGGCGGTCATCCGGGCGCTGAAGGTAGCGACGGCGGCGCGCGAGCGACACC
>JABFRZ010000352.1 GCA_013140785.1 Planctomycetota bacterium
GTCCAGAGGGGCCGCTGGGTCCAGAGGGGCCATTGGGGCCACTGGGGCCAGGAGGGCCACCGGGGCCGTTGGGTCCAGCACCGTGGATGCAGCAGTGGGGAGGGTCGTCCCCAGCTTCCTGCATGGGCTGCCATGCTGGTGAGCGTGGTCTGCACGGCGGCCCACTTGGCGCTGAGGTTTACGGTGGCAGCGATTACGTGGGTGCGTCCAAGTTTCTTGTCTACTCCGCTGCAATAGGAACAGCAGCAGCAGCAGTAGGAGGAACAGCAGCAGCAGCAGGGTTTACCGCGTGGGCGCGAAGATATCCTCGATCGGGAGGGGGAGGCATCGGTCTAGATAGGTATGGCAAAAACATCGTAAGGCTGGACCTGCACAAGTTCGGACGTAGCCGGATACCTCGGCCGCATATTGACAGCAAGCCGCTTGGCTGGAATCACTGGCCTTGGCGTCGGTAATCATGTTCCCCAAAGTTCAATGCATTGTCGCAATGTGTGACCGTGCCCTGAGGGGTTCTCTGCCGCTTGAAGAACTCTACCTAGAGTGGCCCGACGATCTTAAGAAATCTGAGTTGGGTAGACTCGTCTTTGAAGATCTGGAAGAAGGCATTCAGCACTTTCCAGGAAAGTTATGGTCTGGACAGCCGGATTGGGAAGTGTGGCACACCTCGGAGATGTTCCGTAGGATTCTCATCGACTATGAAGTGCTCAAGCTGAGCCTGGATGAGGGAGCCCTGAAAAGCATTCGGGATTCACTTCTGAGGGATGACAGTGTGAGGCTTGACAAGGTTCCAGAAGCGGCAAGGAGTTTGGCCGAGGGTGCGAGGGAAGAGAAGGGACCGGCGCACTTAGCAGGAAATGCCGATGAGCCGAGTGGGGATACCGTGTCCCGCGTCATCGGCATGGTTGTTGGCGGAGGCGCAGGCGCGTTCTTCCTCGTCCTCTTGGTCACCTATGCCCGAGTTCCCGTCGAAATCATCCTAGGCTTTCCCGGGATCGGTCTGGCCCTGGGGATCGGGGCCTTCTCATTCAGGCGCTCGATGCCCTGGGGCATTCTGGCGGCCGTGCTCGGTTATGTCTGGACCGTGTTCGTGCTCTGGCTGCGTGCACCTGGGGCGACTGGCCTCGTCGAGCTTGCCCTTGGATTGCCCCTCACAATCTGGGGAGCGCAGCACGCTTTTCTTGTCGTGTCCATCGGGTACCTTGTCGGGGCGGGGTGGAGGAAGGCCCCGCTCAAGGCGGCAGAGGACGAGTAGTCTCTTCGAACAAGCCTTCCAGAAGCTCGGGGGCCGCTGATGCTGCACGAGATCCCGGCAGCACCCGGGGGGGGGCGCCGGAAGCCCCATGAGCGCCGGGGCGAAGGGGCCGATAGGGGTCTCGATGCAGATCCGCTTCCCCTCGGCTGGAGTTCTTCCTGGCGAAGCCCTCCCAGCGTTTGCTCCGACGGTGCGCTTCGGCCACGTCGGGATCACCGTCTCCGATCTCGGGCGCTCGATCGGGTTCTACGGCGCGGCCTTTGGCTTCGAGCTCACGATGCGCGTGCGCCGCAGCGCGCCCTGGATCGGTGAGATCATCGGCGCGCCCGCCGATCTCGAGTTCGGGCACATGCACCTCGAGAGCGGCATGCACCTGGAGCTGATCCAGTACCGCGCGCCCGCGCCGCTGTCCGCCGAGGACGAGCTCACCTGGCGTCACGGCCACCAGCACGTGTGCTTGACCGTCTCGGGCATCGAGGCCTGGGTCGCGCGCGCTCTGGCCGCCGGAGCCCGGGTGGTGTCCGACGCGCCGGTGGTCATCCCCGAGGGCAAGAACTCCGGCTCGCGCTGCTGCTACCTGCGCGGTCCGGACGGCGAGACGATCGAGCTCTTCGAACCCGTGGCCGCCTGAAGTCGAACGAGGGGGAACGATGACGAGATCGACGAAGAGATCGAGCGCGGTGCTGGAACCCAAGGCCACGCAGGCGCCGTGCTGCTGCTGCCTAGCGAGCGACTTCCGGCACATCGGCGAGCGCCACGAGCTCGGCTTCCGCTCCGAACCCGATGTCGCCCTGCGGCGCTACGAGATCTGCGCACGCTGCGGGCTGGTGCGCAAGGATCCGCTACCCGCGCCCGAGGCCCTGCGCGACTACTACGCCAAATCCTGGCAGTTCTCCGAGCCGCGTCCGGTCGAGTGCTTCGACAGCGCGGCGCGCTGGATCGCAGAGACGCTCGCGACCTATGGCTGGCGCGAGATCGCGCGCGGCCTGGATGTCGGCGCCAAGGACAGCGCGCTGCTCGCGGCCCTGGAGCGCGCCGGCGTGCGCGTCGCGGCGCGTGACGCGATCGACCCGCAGCCCCAGACGGACACGGTACGCGAGGCCTGGCTGGGCGAGGGCACCTACGAGCACCCGACGCGCTGCGAGCTCGTGTGCGCGACGCACGTGCTCGAGCACGTCCACCAGCCGCGCCAGTTCCTCGAGGACGCGGGCCGCATCGTGGCCGACGGGGGCTCCCTCTACCTGGAGGTGCCGGCGTTCGAGATCAACGACTACGGCCACGCTGACGCGCCATCTGGAGCGCGTCTCCGCGGCCAGGCCGCTCATGTTCGTGGAGGAGTGATGGTCGTGGACTGCCAGGTCCGAGCACGTCGCGCGGCCCTGATGGCAGCCGGGGCGCTCGACACTAGCCCTTCACGACCGCGAACGGCTTGAGCTTCGCGACCGGCTTCGCGAGGCCCGCGCGCACGACGACTTCGATCACGTCGGCGACGTCCTTGTAGGCCTCGCTGATTTCCTCCTCGACCGTGGCGCGGCCGGCGGCCTGAAGTGAGATGCCCTGCTGCGCGAGCTCGCGGCCGATGTCGCGGCCCCTGGCGAGCTCGCGCGCCTTGGTGCGGCTGAGCACGCGGCCGGCGCCGTGGCAGCAGGAGCCGAAGGTGCGTTGCTCGGCCGCCGACGTCCCGAGCAGGACGTAGGAGTAGCGGCCCATGTCGCCGGGCACGAGCACGGGTTGGCCGAGCTCGCGGTAGGCGGCCGGGACATCCGGGTGGCCGGGGCCGAAGGCGCGCGTGGCGCCTTTCCTGTGTACGACGAGCTCGCGCTCGACGCCGTCCACGACGTGGCGCTCCAGCTTGGCGATGTTGTGGCACACGTCGTAGACGACTTCGGCGCGCACGCCGTCGTCGAAGGCCGCGCGCAAGACCGAGCGCACGCGGTGGGTGATCACCTGGCGGTTGGCGAAGGCGTAGTTCATGGCCGCGCCCATGGCGCCGAAGTAGGCCTGGCCTTCGTCGGAATCGAAGGGTGCCGAGCAGAGCTGGCGCCAATTAGGTCCTTCAGGCAGCTCGATGCCGTAGCGCTTCGAGGCACCTTGCATGCGCGCGAGGAAGTCGTCGCACACCTGGTGTCCGAAGCCGCGCGAGCCGGTGTGGATCAGCACCGTCAAGCCGCCGAGCTCGAGCCCGAGCGCGCGCGCCGCCGGCTCGTCGAACACCTCCGCGACCGTCTGCAGCTCGAGGAAGTGGTTGCCCGAGCCTAGCGTGCCGAGCTGCGGCGCTCCGCGGATGCGCGCGTCAGCCGAGACGTGGCGCGGCTCGGCCCAGCTCGCACAGCCGCGCTCCTCGGTCCGCGCGAGGTCCTCCGGCTCGCCGTACTTGCGCGCCACGGCCCAGGCCGCGCCCTGCTTGCCCACCTGGTCGAGCTCGTGTGCCTTGAGCTTGATCGCGCCCGCGCGTCCAGCGCCCGCCGGGATCGCCTGCAACAGCGCCTTCGCGAGTTCCCCACGATGCTCGCGTGCCTTCTTCGGGCGCACGCCGCGCACGCTGAGCAGACGCACGCCGCAGTTGATGTCGAAGCCGACGCCGCCGGGCGAGATGACGCCGCCCTCCTTGGGATCGAAGGCCGCGACCCCGCCGATCGGGAAGCCGTAGCCCCAGTGGATGTCGGGCATCGCGATCGAGGCCTCGACGATGCCGGGCAGGCAGGCGACGTTCGTGACTTGCGCGAGGCAGGGATCGTCACGGATCGCGTCGAACAGCTTGGCCGAGGCGAACACGCGCCCGGGCACGCGCATCGCGCCGGAGCGCGGGAGCTCCCACTCGTTCTCGGCGAGCTGGATCGCTGCCATGGCGCTGAGCATACGCGTCGGGATGGGAGCCCGCTCCCGCGCGCGCTCACGAGTTCGTTCGCCAGGAGCGGCGCCGCCGATTCAAGGCGTGCTCGTCTGCACCACCAACTCGGGCGGGTTGGTGCCCTCGCGGCTCCAGTAGAGGACGCTGTTGGTCGTGCCGCCGGCGAGGGCGAACGAGACGATGCCCGGGCCGAGGATGGCCGCGCTCACGTCGAACTCGACCCAGGTCCCGAGCGGCGCGGCGCCGGCCGTGGCGAGCGGCGTCGCGGGCAGGGCGAGCTTGCTCGCCCAGGTGAGCGTGGTCTCGCTCCACGTGCTCGGCACGAGGTAGAGCGAGCCGCCGCTGTTGCTCTCGTCGGTGACGAACAGGCGCAAGCGCGCGGAGGTCGGGGTACCGCTCAAGCCGGCGAGATCGAACTTCAGGAAGCTCTGGTAGGAGGTCCCGGCCTGGGTCTTCAGGCGCAGCTCCGGGGCGAGGCCGTAGTTGGTGGCCTGGCTGGCCTCGTTGACGCGCGCGTCGGCGACCGGGAGGAAGACCTGGCCGGTGCCGGAGGGCGGGAGGATGGTGACGTAGTTCGTGCGCGTGCGCGTGTTCGGGCCGCTCGCGTTGGAGGCGGTGAGCGCGACGGTGTAGGTGCCGGGCGTCGCGTAGGTGTGCTGCGGGCTCTGTTGATTCGAGCTCGCCGCGTCGCCGAAGCTCCACTGCCAGCTCGTGGGCGCGCCGCTCGAGAGGTCGGTGAACTGGACCGAGAGCGGAGCGGTTCCCGAGAGCGGCGTGCCTGAGAAGTCCGCCACGGGGAGCTGCGGCGTGCCCTGCACGGTGAGCACGAGCTGCGGCCGATTCGCGGCCGTGCCCTCACGGCTCGTGTAGACGGCGAGGTCCGAGGTGCCGCCGGAGAGCGCGAAGCTGACGAGGCCGGTGCCGCTCACGGCCGAGGTGACGTCCACTTCCTTCCAGGCGCCGACCGTTACCGCTCCGAGGCTCACGACGGAGGTGGCCGGGAGGCTCGGCTGGTTGTTCCAGGTGAGCGCGGTCTCGGTCCACGTGCTCGTGACGAGGTAGACGTTGCCGCCGTTCGTGCTCGCGTCGGTCACGAACAGGCGCAGCTTGGCCGAGGTCACGCTGCCCACGACGCCGGTCCGGTCGAACTTCAAGAAGGACCGGAAGGAGCTCCCGCCCTGGCTGCGCACGCGCAGCGTGTCGTTCGTGCCGAAGTTCGAGTTCCTGTTCGCCTCGCCGGCGGTGGCGTCCGCGACCGGCGTCAGCGTGACGGTCGGGCTCGGCGGCGTGCTGACGTTCACATAGGCGGAGCGCGTGAGTGTGTTCGAGCCGGCGCTGTTCGAGGCGCGCAGGGAAACGGCGTAGGCGCCGGGTGCCGCGTAAGCGTGGTCGGGGCTGGCGGTGGTCGCGGTCGCGCCGTCGCCGAAGGTCCACAGCCAGTCGGTGGGGGAGCCGCTCGAGAGATCGGTGAAGTGCACGAGCAGGGGCGCGGTGCCCGAGCGCGGGCTACCCGAGAAGTCGGGCGTGGGCGCGGCCGGCGGCGTGCCGAGCGAGGTGAACTCGTGCCAGCTGCGCTGCGAGAGCTCGTTCGAGGCCACCACCACGAGCGCGGTCGAGGCGCTCAAGGCCTGGCGCGTCGAGGACGCGCGCCCCATCGCGAAGTTCTGGCCGTCCTGCAGCACGACCGAGCCCTTGCCCGCGGCGAAGGCGAGCGTTCCGAGCGGTGCGCTCTTCTCGTAGATGACGCCGCCGCCGAGCGCGCTGCCTCCGGTGGGCGAGGCGCCGGTCGCGAACACGCGCACGCGCTGCTGGGTCTCGTCCACGAGCACGATCGGCTGGGAGAGGCCGGTCGCGGCGTCGGCCACGCTGGCATCGGCTCCTGGAGCCTCGCCACCGTGG
>JABFRZ010000237.1 GCA_013140785.1 Planctomycetota bacterium
ATCCAGGCGTTCCAGCCGCGCTCGAGCTCAAGCGCGGCTGGAACGCCTGGATCGTCTGCAACGCGCCCTACGGCGTGCGCCTCGGCGGCGGAGCCCGCTCCGGCGAAGCGGCCGAGCTGCTGGCGCTCTACCGCGCCTTCGGGGCGCGCCTACGCGAGCACGGGGTTGGCAGCACCCTGGCGTTGCTGGCGCTCGAGGACGAGCACCTGCGCGCGCTCGGCCTGCACGGCCTGCGGCGCACCTCGCTCGTCAACGGCGGGCTCGAGTGCGTGCTGGCCAGCGGGACGATCTGATCCGGGAGAAAACGCACCGCGGAGGCGCGGAGAACGCGGAGAATCCGGAGCGAGGCAGATCCGGGGGTTCTCCACATCATCCTTGTTCTGCCTTCGCGCGCACTCCGCGCCTCCGCGGTGCGTTTTTTCCGGGCCCTACCTCGAAAGCGCGGACGAGCCAGCCGCGCCGAAGCGGGTCTTGCCGATCTTGTCGAGCAGGTACTCGCCGAGCACCGCTGCGCGCGGCAGATCGGCGCGATTCTCGCACAGGAACTGGGCGTAGAACCCGCGCGAGACGTGCGCGAGCTCGAGCGCGTCGGACTGGTGGTGCGTGTCCTCTCCGAAGATACGCGCCACGCGCCAGCTCGGTCCGATCTGGTCGTACTTGACGGCGCGCGTCGAGCGGTAGCTCGGCAGACTCGGGACGACGCTCACGCCCAGGGCGGTGGGGACCTGGTTGCCCGTGCCGAGCACCGTGAAGGGCGTGCTCGACTCGAAGAACTCGTCCGCGCCGAAGAAGGTCTGCGCGAACGTGCCGTCGTCCCCCAGGATCTCGTGCAGCGGCGTGTGGCCGGTCCAGACGAGGCCGTTGCCGCCTTGCACCCAGCGCTCGAGCAAGGAACCGTGGATGCCGCCCGCGATCAGCGGCGCGGGCACGAAGTCGAGCAGCACGAGCACGTCGGGCAGGCCGTCCGCGGCCAACGACTCCATCCAGGTGGCCAGCATCTCGCCCTGGCCGAGGCCGAAGGCGCGCACCTCGCTCGTGCGCGTCAGAAGCGCGGCCTGCAGGCCGGCCACGATCTCTTCCTGTTGGACGCGCGGCACCCAGCGCTGGACCTCGAGCGGCGCGAAGATCGCGACTGCCGGACGCGCTGGACCGACCTCGACGGAGACCAGCACCTCGTCGCGCGCGCCATCCAGCTCGGCGATCAGGCGCAGCTTGTACGTGCCCGGCCGGAGATAGGCGTGCGTGGGCCGCGAGTCCTCGTGGTGCGCGGAGTCCAGCACGATGTCCACCGTGCCGTCGCCCCAGTCCCAGGTGAGCGTGGCCTGCTTTACTAGCAGGCGCCCGCGCGCGAAATCGACGTGTCCGACGGGGGTCAGGCTCTGACCGACGCGGATGTGCTCCTGATCGAACTCGAGGTGCGCCTTCGGCGTCGAGTCCGCGTCGTAGATCTCCACTTCCCGTTCGTCGGCGAGACCGCGCGAGTCGGTTACAGAGAGGCGCACCAGGAAGTGGTTGTCGCCCGGGCCATGGGCTTCCGGCACGACGAGAGCGCTCAACCCGCTGGCCGTGAGCGAGTTCGGGTGCAGATGGTGACCGTGCACGAGGTCCAGCGTCCAGGTGGCCTGGAGCTCGGGACCGTCCTCCGCGTCGAAGGCCGTGGCCTCGAGGTCCAGCGGCTCACCGGTGTGAAAGGTGCTGCCCTCGAGCGGCGCGCTCAGGGTCAGGATCGAGGGCGGCGTGTTGTTGGGCGTGATGAGCACCTCGGCGGCGCCCGTGAGTCCCTCCGTGTCGGTCACGGTCAGGCGCGCGAGGTAGGACTCCGTCCCCGCGTAGAGGTGCTCCGCGGTGAGACCCGCTGCGCTCTCGCCGTCGCCGAACTCCCAGGCGTAGGTCGTGTCCTGGCCCTCGGGGTCGCTGGAACCCGCGGCGCTGAGCGTGACCAAGAGATCGCCCGGGCCATGGGCCGGCGTCGCGCTCGCCACGGCCACGGGCGGGATTCCCGCGCCGAGGTAGCGCAAGCGCGCGACGGTGGCCGGCAGCGAGGCGTAGACCAGATCGAGCGTCCCGGGCTGCTCCACGAGGTCCACCGGGCCGAGCATGTTCTCGCCGAACGCGAGCACGCTCTGGACCTGGAACGACTCGTCGAGCTCGGCGGCGCGCAGCCAGCGCCCGACGTAGTCGAAGAAGAACAGCCGACCCCGATACACCTCCGGATAGCGCTGGCCACGGTACAGGCACAGGCCCGAGGCACTGCTGCCGCGGAAGCCGGCCGAGGTCACGGTGTGGTGCCAGGCGAGGATCGGGCGCGCGTGGCCGGCGCCGATGGAGCTGCAGAACCCGCGCGTGTCGGCCGCCTGGTAGGCGGGTTGGGCGCCCATGCCCTCGAAGCACGGCCATCCGAAGTTCTCGCCGCCAGCGCACAGGTTCACCTCTTCCCACGCGTTCCAGCCGACGTCGGAGATGAACAGCGCCTCGCGCGGACCCGAGCCGGGCAGCAGGCTGAAGCGGAAGGGGTTGCGCAGGCCGCGCGCCCAGACGCGCGACAAGAGGTCCGCGGGATCGCCGGTGTAGAAGGGATTGTCCGCCAGCCCGAGCCCGCTCGCGGCGTCGAGGCGCAGCACCTTCCCGCACAGCGTGTTGTCGTACTGCGAGCGGAAGGAGCCCACGTCCTGGTCGAGCGGCGTGCGTCCGGCCGCGAAGCAGGGCGCATCCGCGCCGCCATTGTCGGTGAAGTCGTAGTGCGCGTTGTCGCCGCTCGTCAGCACGAGGCTCCCGTCCGACATGAAGCGCAGGCTGCCGATCGTGTGCGAGAGGTGGCACGAGGCGATGCCCGTCGCCCAGGTGTCCCCGAGCAGCGTCTCGCGCGTGCCCGGCTGCGCCACGAGGTTCCCGTCGCCGTCGTACTCGGTGCGCACGCGGATCAGGCGCGAGAAACCCTTGCTCGCGTTGTCGCCCCCGTTGTTGATGTCCACCACCAAGAGGAGATAGAGCCAGCGGAAGCCAGCGGAGGCAGGGTCGTCGAAGCCGGGCGGAACGGCGATGCCGAGCATCCCGCGATCACCGTTGACCAGCGTCTCGGCGGCGATGTCGTAGACCAGGTTCTTCCTCTGATCGCCGACGACGTACCAGACTCGGCCGCTGCGCTCCGCCACCAGCAGGCGCTGCTCGTCGAGGAAACACAGCCCGACTGGCTGGGCCCAGCCCGAGCCGATCGGCTCGGCCACGAAGCCGGCCGGCAGCTGAGCCGCGGCGCGCGCGCACAGGGCGCCGAGGACGAGCGCGCCCAACAGGAACCGGGATCCGGAAGTGGAGCGAGTGCGGTCAAGTCTCTTCATGGGGGTGGGGAAGAGCCTAGCGCCTGCGGCCGCGGGCGGGGCCAACAGGTTCGCAAGCAATCACCGCGGAGGCGCGGGGGACGCGGAGAGCCACGGAGAAGAGCTCTTCAAGGAACAAGCCTGCCTGGGTGCGGCTCCGCGTTCCCCGCGCCTCCGCGGTTGTGTTCGCTTGGTGCTCGCGCCTTCGCTCGGCGCGCCTACGGATAGGTGCGATAGCTGCCGCCGTTGTCGGTGGCCAGCCACTCGAGCAGCGGGAAGCGCTCGCCGATCGAGATCGTGTGGATCACCACGCCGCGTTGCTGGTTCCGCGTCTTGACCTCCTCACGGATCCCGACCGGATCGACGACCTCGCCCACGGAGGGCTCGCCGTCCGAGAGGAAGAAGATCGTGTCCACCGCTGGGTCGGCGAAGGCCTGCAGCAAGCCGTCGTACACGTTGGTCCCGCCCAGCGCCCCGAGTCCCTCGACGAACTCCTTGGCCTCGGTGAAGGTTTCCTCCGTGCACTCGACCGCGGCTTCCTTCCAGGGCGTGGCGCTGCTCGAGAAGGGCAGGATGTTGAAGAACGTGCCGGCTTCGAGCGCCTCGAGGCAGGCCAGCAGCTCCTTGCGCGCGACGTCCATGCGCTTCGGACCCTCGGTCGCGGTTTCGCCGCCCAGGCGCCAGTCCATCGAGCCCGAGACATCGACCACGAAGGCCACGTGGTGCGAGGTGATGCGCAGTCCGAAGAAGCGCGAGTCCACCTTGGCGCCGCGGAACGATTGCGAGACTTCTTTCTCCGCGCGCAGGTCGCGCTCCTGCTGGCGCTTCAGGAATTCCTCGGCCGTGGGGAAGCGGAAGTCCGCGCCTTCGGCTTCCCACCAACGCACCCACTGCTTGCCATCCGAGCGGAAGGGCTTCGCGGTCAGACGCCACAGGATGTCGGCGAAATCGCTGGCCATGCGGCCCTCTTCCTCCGGCATGCGCTGGCACAATGCGCCGACGCCTGCGGCGACGTGCAGCTGCTCGAGCCCGCGCGCGGCGGCCAGGCGCGTGGTCCAGAACGGGTGCTCGAGCGCCGCGACCAGGGTCGGGAGATGGCCCGCGTCCTTGCTCGCGCCCAGGGCCTCGAGGGCCGAGTTGCGCACGACCTCGACCGCGTGGGTGGTGAGCGACTTGAGCTGGGCGCGCCAGGCTTCGTCCGAGCCCTGGATGCGGATCAAGCCCTCGATCGCGGCGCCGAGCAGCGCCGGTTCGCGCTCTTCCGCCAGTACCTTCTGCAGCCGCGACACGAAGGTCGGATTGCCGCGCAGGCCCATGGCGCGCAACGCCTCGACGACGACGACACGCGAGCGGTCCTTGGAGAGCTCGAGCAGCGCCTTGTCCACCTTGGGGTCGGGGATCTTGGTGACGAGGCGCACGTGGAAGCGCTTCTCGTCGTCCTGGCCGGAGCCCAGGTTCTTGATGGCCTCCTTGCGCAGGCTCGGATCGTCGAGCGCTACCAAGAGGTCGGCGAAGCCGAAGGCGAGCTCGAGCGGAACTCCGCCATGGCGCGCCTCCTTGTACAGCTGCGTGGCGAACTTCGGGCCGCGCTCGACCAGCAGGATCTGGGCCGCGAACAGGCGCACGTCAGGGCGCGTGGGACGGCTGTCGAGCACGCGCTCCGCGCACGCGTCCAGCTCGGGCGCGCGGCGCGCGGTCAGCTCCTCGAGCGCGCCCTTCTGCACGAGCGCCAGCTTCGACTTCGTGGCCTCGACCAGCTCCTCGTTCGAGCGCGACTTCACCAGGCCCTCGAAGGCCAGCTCCTTGAGCGCCAGGTTGTAGAGCGCAGCGGGCGGACGCTCGTCCTTGCTCTTGGCGCGCTTCTCCTTCGGCTTGCTCGCGTCCGAGCGGTAGATGCCGAGGTACCACTCGACCTCCTCCGGACGCGCCTCGGCCACGTGCCGGCGCAGCGCGCGCTCGCGCACCGCGTCGTCGGCGTTCGAGGTCACGATCGCGGCCAGGAACACGCGTCCGGCCTTGCAGCCCGCGAGCTCGTCCACGGCGCTCTCGCGCAGCTCGATCTCGGTCGATTGCGTGGCGATGTCGGCCAGCTTCTGCAGCGCCGCCGCCTCGCCCTCGGGTATCCCGTCGAACAGTCCGAAGCCGTGCAGCGCGATGCGTCGCATGTATCGGCTCTCGACCGCGTCGTAGAAGCGGATCAGGCCCTCGAGCGCCTCGGCCGTGCGCAGGTTCGAGAGCTTGCGCACGAGCTCCGGGTCAGCGGCGTCCCTGCGCTCGAGCAAGAGCGCGGTCAGACCGGCCGCATCGGCGGGCGCCGCGGCCTCGGCCTCGGGCGTGGCCGGCGCAGGTTCGGGCGGCGGTCCGGCCTCTTGGAGCGCGTGTCGAGGAGCCGCGAGCAGGCCGAGGAAGAGGAGCGGGAGCAAGCTCGTCATGAACGGCGACTCTACTGCGCATCCAGCCCGCGGTGCACCCCCGGCCAATGGGAACGGGTCCTACGCTAGGTTGGTGAGCCAATGGAACCCCTGTCGCCCTCCATCGTCTGGCTCCTGTGCGTGCTCCCCGTGTTCCCACGGCAGGTGTCCGACGAATCGCCCACAGAACGCGGCCTTTCCTGGCGCCTCTACGCGGCCGCGATCACGGCGGCGGAGGCGACCCTGCGGCTGCACGAGACCGACGCGGCCAAGCGC